>CANQHB010000006.1 GCA_947623755.1 uncultured Bacilli bacterium
AAAATTATTATATACTTAATTTAGCGAGACACTTCATAGTGCTTGCCACAATTGGTTAGCACCACTTACTTAATTGAGTGGTGTTTTTTTAATGCTTAAAATTATTTAAAAATAATAGAAAGAATTATTATCATTATAAGCATAAAGATTAGCAAATCTTTTTTACTCATATGACCACCTCCATCTTATTCAAGAAAAAAAGTGGCAAGCACCAAGACCCCCTTAAGATGTCCCGCATAATCAACATATCACATAAATTAAATATTGTCAAAAAACAGAAAATATAAAATCTGCTAGCCAATTTTATATTTTCTGCTTAGCAGATTTTATAATATTGGTTAACAGATTCTATAAAATTAGAAATTTTAAAAAAATTTAAAAAAAATAGTTAATAAGTGTAAAGTTATTAACTATTTTAAAAATTCAGGAGCAACTTCTTTGGTGACGTCTTTAAATTCATTACTAATTTCTTTAGTATAATTTTCTTTTTCATAAAAGAATCTTATTTCACAATCTTTTTTAGAAGGAGCTACCTTATATAAATTGGTATCTTCAAAATAAGGGTCAACACTTTCTGAAGTAGCAATTTTATTTTGTTTGCGATATTCCTTATTACACCAAGCTTTAAGGGTTTTAATGTCACATAAACCTTTTATTTGTTCAGTGGTTTTTATTCTTTCACTATCTTCATGAAAACCAAAGACGGTATAAAAATGCATTTTACAATTACTAATAGTAATAGATGATTCCGGAATATTTTTTAAGAAGGCTAAACGATAGATAATTCTATCTTTTAGAGTAGGTAATTCATAACTAGAATATCGATTGTTTTTAAATTTTAGGAAAGCTTTAATATCATCTAAGTGCGTTATAACTCCATTATCTTTTAAAACTACTTTAGAATCTACTTTGATTTCAATTAAGAAAATATCCGTAATATTTATTTTAGAATTTGATTCTTTATATTTATAAAAGATACAATCAATTCTACCTCTTTTTTCTTTAGTAACTCCGTTTTTAGAACGAATATTTATAATACCATATTCTTGTTCAAAGTGAGCAACATGTTCATCGGGAGATTTAGAAAAAATATTACTATCTTGGGCATGAAGCATAAATTCATGTTGGTATTTTTTCTCAACTTTTTCAGAAGCAGAATAATCATCAATAGCTTTTTTAATACCTTTTATAAATATATTTAAAGGAGTAGTATCAGTACCATTTTTAGCAATCTTACGAGTTAAAGAGCTTACTTTGGCAGGATTATATTTAACACTATAATCAGCAAAATCAATTTCTTTAATTAGACTTTTATTACCATAACTAATCGTGGTAACGTCATCTTTATTCTTGGTTAATCTACAATTAGCATAGCCAAAATAAAGAACAAAATAATATTGCACCATGATAATAGCATTAGGGTTAGTTATAGCCTCAGGAAATTTAAAGACCGCTTTGCCATTAGGAAAATAATCTTGACTAAAATTCGGATTAAAATGATATTTATGAGCATATTTATTTATTTTAGTTTGAAACCATAGTATTTCATTAGTTAAATCTTCTTTCGTAGTGTTATTTAACTTAAATTTAATAGTTTGCATTTTAAAATCAAAAATCGCTTCCATATTACTACATATTTCTTTAATTCTTTTATAATATGCTTCTAATTTTCTTTCCATGGAAGCTTCGATTTCTAAATCTTTGGCATGTTTAATATCACTTTTATTGATTTTATAAACATTACGAGGGAAATCTAATAAAACTTCATTATGGCTAGTTTTTTTAACACTAAAAGCTTTAAGGCCATTATAATAGGCAATGTTTTCATTTTTTTCTGAAGGTTTACGAAGGCGTAATATAAAATCATTAAAGTTTTTATAAAGGCCATCATTACTATAAAAGTTTCTTAAAAATTCTTCATAATTAATATCAATTATCATATTATCACTTCCTTATTTATTTTAATAAATTATTAACACTTTTAATATATTCTTGAATAGCATTGCTAGTTTTACTTTCATAGATAGTATCTTTAGCTAACGTAATATTATCAGTTATAATATTATCAACATTAAGTTCAATCATTTTGTTTATATTTTCTTTAGTGTTGACTGTCCAAGCATATAATTCTTTTCCTTCATTATGGACTTTTTTTACTAAAGTTTTATTAATGCTCGAAGCTTCAATACTAAAGTTATCCGCACATTTAAGTTTAGTAATATCACCATAAGCAAAAGACATAACATAGACTGTTTTAATATCTTTATTATAAGCTTTCACATTTTCTAAAACAGAATAGACTTGTGAAGTTATAACACATTTATCTTGAAAATCATATTTAGTGATGATATCAATAACATTTTTTTCAAAATCTTTTTCTTTACCGGTTGGTTTTAATTCGATATTTAATTCAATATTATTAGATTTAGCAAAAACAATGACATCTTCTAATAGAGGAATGCGCTCATCTTTAAATTTAGGACTAAAGAAACTGCCGGCGTCTAATTTTTTTATTTCATCATAGTTAGTTTCCCAAGTGTTTTTATTTACGCCCGTTGTTCTTTTTAAGTTGGTGTCGTGTAAGACAATTATTTTTCCATCTTTGGTTTGTTGCACGTCTAATTCTATCCAGTCGGCATTTAATTTTTTGGCGCCAATAAAGGCGGCCATAGTATTTTCGGGGTAGTTTACGGAAGCGCCACGATGAGCAGTTACTTCCATGGTTCTTACATATTCAATGTTTAAATCAAATTTGCCATTTAAAACCGAATAAGTAAAGATAGTAGAACTAACTAAAAAAAGAATAACAATTAAGTATTTTAAAACTTTAAATTGTTTATTAGATTTAGCGATGGTTTTTTGGTTAATTTTTATTGGCACAATTTTTTCATTTAATTTTTCTTTATGATGATAAAATAAAGCACTTATAATTGCATAACCGATAGGAGTAGTAAGTAAAGTTATGATAATAAAGGAAATAGCAATTAAAAGCCAAATAATAGTAATTGATAAATTACCGAAGATATTTAAATTATTAAATATTTTGTGAAGTAAGATAATTAAGAAAATACCTAGTAAAACAAAGACAAAGTAGATTATAGTTATAATAAGTTCGGTTAACATGATACTTAAGAAGTCTTTGATTTTACTTTTTTTACTTAAATTAGCACTTTTTTTTCGAGCTTCTTTAAAATTACAACCTTCTAAAACAAAATAGTGAATCGCATATAACCACCGAAATAAAGTTATTGCAAGAACTATTACAAGTAAGACATAAATAAGAGTAAGGGTTTTATTGTTAAAGATAAACTCCAAAATAAATTCTGGAATTTTAATGGTAGAGACAAAACTTGAGGATACACCAATATTTAAAAAGGGAATTAAAAATAAAACTAAAAAAGGAATTAAAATATTTTTTTTATGAAAAATATTAAAAGATTTTTGGCAAGCAATAAGAAAAGCTTCTTTAATAGTTATTTTATTCTCATGATAAGAACTATCTAAAATAATAATGATAGTACTAATATCGATTAAGGTATAAAAAGCCATAAGCATAATTAAGAAAATTAGAAAAATAATTGTTAAAGGATTAAGTAAAAAACTAAACATGTTTTCAAATGTTAAATAATTATAACCGCTTATTTTGGTAATTATTTTAAAAATACTTAAAAATAAAGGAATAAAAATAATAACCGAGATTAATTTATAAATAAATTCAAAACCTAATAAAGTTTTTAAATTATATTTAAGCATGTTTCTTACTTTTTTAGTTTGGTTCATATTAGCACTTCTTTCTTTTTAAAATATTCTTACTTAGATTATAACATAATTAAAAAAAATCTAGAATAGTTAATCCTAAATTTTAATTGTTACTAAATGATACTCTAGAGGGAAATGTTTGAAAATTTTCTTCTTCATCTGTTTCACATTTTTGAATTATATAAGTTCCAGCTTCAAGTTTTTTAGCATATTCAATTACTTTACTTAAATCATTATTATGAAAAACCACTTTTTCCTCATGGATTACGATATATTCTTTAGGATATTTCTTTATTAGATTTTTTTCTTCTTTTTTATAGAAGAGATAGTTTTTTTCTGTTTGATTCATAATAAATGCCTCCCTATTAATATTATAACATTTTTTTGACTTTTTGCAATTTTTACTTTTGGTCTTTCTTTTCGAGGTATTTTAAGATTTTTTGCTGATTCTCTAATAGTTCATCAATGTGTTCATATAGTTGTTCTAGAATAAGTTCACTTTTTAAGTCGGTGCGGTAATCATTTTTATTGCGAATAGTATCTTTTTTGGCATGACGATTTTGACTCATCATAATTATAGGGGCTTGTAAAGCGGCTAGACAAGATAATAAGAGATTAAGTAAAATAAATGGATAAGGGTCAATTGCTTTAGTCATTATTACCCCATTTAAAATAACCCAAAAAAGAAGGAAACCACTAAATAAAATAATGAAAGTCCAACTTCCGGCAATTTCAGATAATTTATCGGCGACTTTATCACCAAAAGTCATTTTTTCATCTGATTCTTTATCAACGTCAATAGAAATAGGACTATCGACTAGAAGGTCAATTATTTCTTCTTCGTCTTTTTCACCTAAATCTTGATTTAATAACATATTTACAATTTCTTTTTTCTTTTTTTCCATAGATATTCTCCTTTTTAAAATCTTTAGCTAAATTTATTATACCATTAAAAAAAGAAAAGTAAATCTAGAAAGACTTACTTTAAAAGTTTTTAGAAATTAAAATAGAAAGAATATTATCCTTAGTGGTCTTTTTTTCATAAAGGTTGTGATTAGCTTTTAAATTCCAAACAACATTATAAGATTTAGAAGTATGGTTATTAAAAAATAAAGTGAGAGATAAAATATCATGTTGTTTTAATAATTTTAAATTATCTGGAGATATTTGGTCTTGATATAATTTTAAGTTTAGAGTTTGGCAAGTTAAAAATTCATAATATTCACCATTTAGATTATGGCCGATTGATTGGGTAATATCGGTAAGTTCTAAGACAAAAACTTGCGAATACGGAATTTTTAAATCAATTATTTTATCATCTTTAGTAAGTAAAGATATTTTAATAGAAGTAGTATAAATTTTAGGTTTTGTTAGCATAATTTTCTCTTTCTAGTTTAAGGTTTTTTGACCAGTTGCACATTCCTTATTTAAAGGGCAACTTTTACAATCCGGATTTTTTTTTGTGGCAATAAAGGCGCCCGACTTCCCAACAAGTATAGTCAATAATTCCCGGAAAATGGGGATATAATTCCCGAACTTTATAAATTATTAGCGCGTCTTTATGTTCTTTAATGTCATACATTCGGGAAATAACTGTGCGAACATGGGTGTCCACAGAAATATCAATACTATAATAATCCGAAAATTCTATGTTAAATTGCCGAGCAAGAATATTGGCCGCCATAGTGGCTATTTTAGGACCACAGCCTTCAAAATGAAGAAGTTCAAAAATTACTTTAGCACTACTGGGAGTATTTTTCCAAATAAGGGAGACGTCGCCATGATAATCAGTGATAATTTTTTGAACAGCTTTATAAAATATTGAGGCCATGTTATGGCTATGATTATGTAATTTAAGACGGGTAAATAAATCTTGATAGTAAGATAAGGTTTTACTACCTAAAGTAGTAATCGAAAAATCACCTAAATCTTTTGCAATAAGATAAGGAATTTGCCAAGCTTTTTCGGCTTTATTACGCCTATTCATGAGGCAGGCTAAAATAAAGGCATGAGGATAGTTTGTTAAATCATTTAACAGTTTATCGGCTTCTTCATAACCAGTAAAAGAGACTAAATTAGTTTTACTTTTGGTATAATATCTTTCTTTTCCTAATTTTACGATTAGTGGTTCTGTCATATTTACCTCAACATTTCTAATTTCATTATATTATAGAAAAAATATTTTAGCAATAGTTAAAGTTTGATTCGTTTTAGTCTTAGAGTATTTAAAATAACAGTAAAACTACTTAGAACCATGGCTAAACTAGCAAGCATAGGATTAAGAGTAATACTTTTAAACAAGCCTAGGGCTAGAGGAAGCATTAGAGCATTATAGAAGAAAGCCCAGAAAAGATTTTGTTTAATTTTATTTAAAGTTTCTTGGCTTATTTTTAAAAGAGTTAGAATTTTTGCAAGATTATCAGAGGGTAAGATTATATCGGAAGAATTAGCGGCGATATCTGTACCGGAGGATACGCTTACCCCAATACTGGCACTAGCAAGAGAAGGTGCGTCATTAATACCATCACCGACCATCATTACGGTTTTTCCTTGGTGTTTTAAGTCTTTAATATAAGCGGTTTTATCTTCGGGAAGCATACTAGCTTTTATTTTAGTTATTCCTAGGTTAGCAGCAACAATTTTGGCAGTATTTAGATTATCTCCGGTAAGCATAATTACCTCGATGTTTTGCTTTTTTAAGTTAGCAATTACTTCTTGGGCATTATTACGAATAATATCTTTTACCCCAATTAAACCAATTATTTTTTGATTTAACACTACATAAACAAGACTATTACCGGCTAAAGTAAGCTCATTTTCAGAAGATTTATAAGGATTCTCAATTTTTAACTTGGTTAAAATTTTTTCATTACCAACATAAATTTCAGCATTATCAATAGTACCGGTTAGGCCAACTCCTGGAAGATTAATAAAATTTGTAACTTCTTTTAAAGAAAGTTTATTTTCTTTGGCATAATAGTTAAAGGCCTGAGCAATAGGATGAGTAGAATGGGCTTCGAGACTGGAAGTTAAGACAAGAAGTTCATCATTAGAATAAGAACTATAATTATTAATTTGGGAAATTCTTAAATTACCATAGGTAAGAGTTCCAGTTTTATCAAAGATGATAGTATCGACATGGGCGGCAGTTTCTAAAATCGAACTAGATTTGATTAAAATACCATTTTTAGCACTTAACCCAACACCGACGATGATAGCTAATGGGGTCGCAAGCCCCAAAGCGCAGGGACAAGCGACTACAAGAACCGTAACAAATGTTATCAATGCTTTACTAAAACTTGCCCCTAAAATTAGATTAACGAGAAAAGAAGTAACGGCAAGAAGAATTATTAAAGGAACAAAATAGCTACTTACTTTATCCGCAAAACGGGATATGGGAGTAGTAGAACTAGAAGCTTCCATGACTAATTTCACTATTTTAGAGATGGCAGAATCTTTGCCTATTGCTTCAGCTTCATATTCAATGTAGCCATCAATGTTTAAAGAACCAGCGACTACTTTACTGTTTTTACTTTTTTTAACGGGGATAGACTCCCCTGTAATAAAAGCTTCATCAAGATGGGTACTACCCTTTAGAATATGACCATCAACCGCAATTTTCATGCCGGGTTTAGCAATTAAGATATCCCCTTTTTGGATTTCGTCAATTGTTACTTCTTTTTCCCCTTCGTTAGTTTTTAAAAGCGCACTAACGGGCGTAATAGTAACTAATTCTTTTAAAGCGTCTTTGGTTTTATTTAAACTAGATTTATCAAGATAACGACCAAGTTTTAAAAAGTAAATAATAATGGCGGATGATTCAAAATATAAATTCATAATGGCATTATTAGAAGTAAATAAAGTAAGACACATATTATATAGGCTATATAAAAAACTGGTGATAACACCTAAGCTTACTAACGTATCCATATTGGGAGTTTTATGAATTAAGTTTTTATAACCACTTTTTAAAATGTCAAATCCATAAACTAAAAAACAAGTTGCTAATAAGAAAAGACTAAACATATAAGTTATCTTATGAGTGTGGGGATTAAAAAAAGGAATTATGGGAAGTTTTAACATATGACCCATAGAAATATACATTATAAGAAGAGCTAAAATAGTAAATATTATAAAAAGATAGCGGTCTTTTTGGTTTTGGGTAGTAAGGGTTAGTTCTTTAAATTCACCTAAACTAGTAAAACCGGCTTCTTTAATGAAGGCATCTAAATCTTTTAGGTTTAGTGTTTTTTCATCATATTCAATTGTGGCCGTAGATAAGACGAGATTTACGGAAGCATTTAGAATACCTGCTTGTTTATTTAGATATTTTTCAAGCCCACTAGAGCAAGCAGAGCAAGTCATTCCATCGATTGATAAAATTATTTTAGTCATGTTAATCTTCCTTTAAAACTTTAAAACCGAGGTCGGTAATTTTGGCAATAATAGCAGAGGAAGATAAATCTTTAGAACAGGTAATGGCAACCTCTTTAGTATTAAAATTGGCTTTAACTTCTTTTACCCCATTTAAAGTTAGTAAAGCATTTTCGATTCTACGTTCACAACCATGGCAAACCATTCCTTCAACTTTAAATATTAAATTTTGCATATTCATAACATCCTTTCTAATTATTTATTAAATTTTTTAAAAAGTTCAACTATTTCGGTCATTGATTCCTTATTACCATTAGTTAGGTCACGGCTAATACAAGTATATAAATGATTTTCTAAAATATGATTAGCTAGACTTTTAAGAGAATTTTCAACCGCAGATATTTGGATTAAAAGTTCATTACAATAGGTATCGCTATCTACCATTTTTTTAAGGCCATTTATTTGACCACTAATGCGATTAAGTCGGTTCGTAAGTAATTTCTTTTCTTCCATATTCCTAATTGTTTTCTTTTTGGGAAGTAAACTCATAAATAATCACCAATATCATTATATACCCTATGGGGTATTTTGTAAAGTTAAAAATGAGAGGAATTATTTAGTACGGATTTTAATAGTATCATCGGGAGTTAAGTGGCCAATTAAAAGAGAACTAGTATCATCATGATTTTTTATATTAGTTACAATTTGGGATTCATCATAATTAGCATAACAGTAACGGCATAAATGATGGCAAGTATTATAAGCCCCAATATCAACCATTTTAACACAATGACATTTACCGGATGAACGAGCTTTCCAGTCCGGATATTTTTTGCCAGTTAAAGTATAGGCTAATTCATGGGATAAGCATTCGCCTTTAATAAAACCATATGAAATAAGGTCTTGTTCTTCAAAACAAGTTTGCACCGTCATTTGATGATTAAGGGCACTAGCGCTAAAACTCTTACCGATAGTGGCATAGTCATTTTCGGTAAAGGGACGATACTTTAAATAGGAATAATTTTTACGAACATTTTTATAATCATCTAAAAAAGAAATAATTATTTTAGAAGTATAGCCTTCTAATAAAGAACACATTTTTTCAAAAGCTTTTTTATGATAACTAAGAGAATACTTTGGGCTTAAAAAGACCGGGTCATATCTAATAGTTAAATAATCCGGGCCAATAAGTTTTGATAGTTCTTTAATAGATTTTATGATATCAGATTTAGGAGGAAGGAAAGGTTCGATATCTTCTTTATAAGGAGTTAGAGTTACATGAAATAGTATGGGCTTTTTAATTTCGGGTAAATATTTTAAGATAGGCTCGGGATTTTTGGTGCAAAAGAGAATAGCATCGACATCCGCAAAATTAATACGACTTACAAGTTTCGGATTAAATGGATTTCTTACATCAACAAAACCTTCCCGGTATCTATTTATAAACCATTTACTATAAAAAGCGACAATATCAGTTCTACCACTTACAATTAAAATCATATTAAAGCCTCCAAAAATATTATAACATAGTTTAAGGCATTTAATTAATATTTTTTATTTAGGTATTATTAGGACGACATACCCCACCATTAGCGATAGTAGCTTTCTTTAAATCATTTAGAATAGAATAAGCGTCGGCAAGATTATCGGTGTTCTTTTTATAAAATAAATCGGAATTTTCAAAGGCTGTTACAGTGAAGGTATGGTCTAGTTCTTCGGTTATTTCAAAATAGGCCATACCATCATACCAATCGTTTTTTACTTGGCATTTTACAAGGCCAGTATAATAATTGGTGAAATCTTTTTTGGTAAACCAATAAATACCAAAACCAATAATACTTGCTAAGACAATAAAATAAATAGCAATAAGGAAAATTTTTAAAGAAGGCTTGGATTTACTATCTTTACTATGAGTAGATTTATTATCGGTTAAATCATCAAGACTGGTATTTAAAACGTGAGATAGCATTTTTAATTGTTCAATATTGGGATAAGTTTCCCCTAGCTCCCAATTAGAAATAGTTTGTCTTGTTACTTTAACAATATTTCCTAATTGTTCTTGGGATAAGCCATTTTCCTTTCTTAGTTTAGCAATTTTAGTTCCTAAATTCATATTTATAAACTTCCTTTCTTATTATAGTCTAATTATATAATAAGAAGAGCCTAAAAATCTATCAAAATACTTTGGAAAGTTGCTAAAATATTTTTACTTTTAAAAAAAGAAAGTGATTTTACTTCCTTTTAAATTTTAATTAGTTTCATTTGGGACTTCTTTTAAGTATTGGTCTAGTAAATTTTGAATTAAATTAGTGTCAAGAGAAATCTCTTCTTTGGAATTTGTTTTAGTTAGACTAAAAGTTATATTACTAATTAATGATAATTTACTTAAGTTAAGATACTGTTCTTTAGGAATAATAACTGCGACTGTAGTTTTAGAAGCATTAGGGGTTACTTTGTAGACTAAAGCATTTTTGATTAAAACTTTTTTAGATAAATTAGATGAAGATACATAAATATCAACTTTATTTTTAGTAGATAAATTGGTGGGAATAGTATTACTAGCTAAATTTAAAATTAATAGGGATTCATTATCTTTAATTTCAAGAGGATTATTTTTAGTAGTTAAATTAAAATAAATTAACGTACTACTAAAAGCACAAATTAAAAAGATGATTATTATTATAAAAAGAGGTATTTTTTTTCTTACTTTTTCCAGTTCCCGAGAAGAATAACTTACAGTTTCAGTTAAGATTTTAGAGGTTAGAGTGGGTTCCTGTTCCTTAGTGATTTTATCCCCATTTAAAATATCTCCCACACTTACATTTAGTATTTTGCTTAACGGAATTAAAAGGGATATATCCATTAGGCAAATACCCCTTTCCCATTTACTAACAGCATTGGTGCTAACTTTTAGTTTTTCCGCCAGTTGTTCTTGGGTTAAACCTTTTTCTTTACGTAGTTTAGCAATAAATTTTCCGATACGCTCCTGATTCATTTTTTTCTCCTTTCTTGGTTTTATGATAACATTATTAGAGAGAAAAATACACATACTGGTGGTTTAATTACAATAATTCATAATATAATTATCATCGTATTTTTGATTTTTGATAATATGCCAAGTCTCGTCGGGAGAATTTTTATGACATCTTACTACATCGTAAAATAAAGTGTTATAATAAATTGTGGAATCGATGGTAGTAGTAAGGCAAGAAAAACGAGGGGCTTCTTTATTTAGTTTTACGTTAAGATAATCAAGAGATAGTAAGACTCCCATAAATAAAAAGAGATAACTAAAACTTAATACTAGTTTAAAAATTAAACGATGATGATGAAAATAAATAATTAAGCCAATTAAAGATATTAAAAGACCAATAAGAGAATAAATTGAACCCCAACTGCTTTCGGAAGGGAAAATAGTGATGGCACTTAGAATGAGAAGAAGGCCAAAAAAGAAGAAAAGACTAGCAATAATTTTATTTTTATTACTTAATTTTTGGTTGGTGTAGTTAAGAGTTTTAACTAGATTCTCTTCCGATTTTTGAGGATATTCTTCAGAAGTTAGAGACTTTCCACTTAATAATTCATTAATGGTGATATCAAGTTCTTGACATAAAGGTTTTAATAAAGATAAATCAGGCATATTACGACCATTTTCCCAATTGCCAATTGTTCTATCAGAAACACCTAGAATTTCAGCTAGTTCAGTTTGGGTTAATTTTTTGGCTTTTCTTTTAGTAGCGATAAAATTTCCTATTTTAGTTTGATTCATAGTTTCCTCCTTTCTAATCTAATTTTAAATGAAAAAAGTATTTTTTAACAGGAAATATTTCGAGGGTAAGAGTTAATTTTTTATTTTAGAATTACTTTTTTTAACAGTAAAAGAATAACTCTCCTCTATTAGAGACATAATCTCGCTATCGGAAATAGTATCATCTAAAATGATGGTAAGCCAATTCTTTTTATTCATATGGTAGGCCGGATAAAAAACTGGTTTAGTTAAAAGTTCCATTATCTTGGATGGAGCTAATTTAATATTAATTACTTCAACTTCGTAATTTGCCTCAGGTTCTAATTTATTTTTATTAATATTCATGATTAGGCCATACCATTTTTTGGTGTCTGGATTTTTAAATACAGCAAATTGGGGTTCATTATCCCAGGGAAATTCGGGAGAACAATTATATTTTTCTTGAATTAAATTTACTAGACGATTAGTTTGGTCATAATTAAAATAACTACTTATAAAACAGGTATTTTTAATATTAGTTAAAATATTTAAGTATGCTTCCTTTACTCTAGAGGCATAAATACCTAAAGTTTCACGCCGGAAATTAGAGTATTCATCATTAAAGTTTAAATCATAAATATGACCATTTACTAAGCCATGGGAATTTATAGTTATTACTACCTTAAAAGTATTATTAATAATATTAGTAGAGTATGTATAAGTACTTTTATTTTTAGTAAAACCAAAGCCTAAAAGTTTAGAAAAATTTACTTTGGAATATTTAAAAAATTCTTGTTCTAGTTGAAAATTATTAGCCATATTAAACCTTCTTTCTTTTAAATTTATAATGGAGATTTTAGGATTTTTTTAAAGTATTATTAATCTTTTTATAGACTTCCATGATAATGATAATACTAAAGGACAGACTAAATAATAAAAGAATATTTAAAACGGCGATATCGGCGACTTGGAAAAACTGCGATATTTTAGGTATCTTTATAATCATAATCTGCAAGATAATGGAACTAAAGAAAGAAAACGCAATTAAGGGATTAGAAAATAAAGAAAGAGAGAAGGCAGATTTGTGTTCACTTCGACAATTAAAAATGTGAATATTTTGAATAAAGACAAGTAAAGTCATAACATAGGCCCGAGCTAAAGGTAGATTTAAGTTATAAACTTTTAGCAAAATAGACCAAACTGCAAAGAGAATGAGACCAATAACTAGACCAGAGACAAATATTTCTTGCACCAACTGCTTATTAAAGATAGATTCTTCGGGACGACGGGGTTTTTCCTCGATAAGTTCTTTTTCGCCATGTTCAAAAGATAGAGCAAAATCTTGAAGACCATCCGTCACTATATTAATCCATAATAGTTGAATAGCGATTAGAGGTAGTGGAAGATTAAAAAATAAAGATAAGAAAAATAAAGTAGCTTCCGATACACCACAGGAAATTAAAAATAAAATAATTTTACGAATATTAGAATAAGCAATCCGACCCTCTTTAATACCAGAGACAATAGATTTAAAATTATCATCAGAAATAATCATATCCGCTGTTTCCCGAGCTAAGTCAGTACCACTTCCCATCGCAATACCGATATTGGCAGCTTTTAGCGCGGGGGCGTCATTTACCCCATCACCCGTTACCGCGACAAATTCGCCTTGGCGTTTTAGAGACTCAACAATTTTTAATTTTTGAAGAGAAGTAACGCGAGCAAAGACAATTTTATTTTGAAGGTATTGGTCAAAACTTTCAAGACCTTTGGCATATTCAATATCTAAATCCACGCCAGTAGTTACTTCTTCATAATTGATGGTTAGTTTTAAGTCTTGAGCAATAGAAAAAGCTGTTAGAGGATTATCTCCTGTAATCATTAAAACTTTAATACCAGCCTTATGGCATTCTTTAATGGAAGAAGCCGCCTCTTTTCTGATAGGGTCAATAAAGCCAACTAAACCCATAAAAGTTAAATCTTGGATATCAGAAAAAGAATAGGAATCTTTACTTGGAACTTTACCTTTAGCAAGAGCGATTACCCGATAACCAGCCTGAGATAATTCCATATTTTGGTTGTCTATTACTTGAGAATTAAACTCATTTAAAAAATTAATGTTTTTGCAGAAAGTTTTTACAACTTCTAAGGAGCCTTTTACCGTACAATATCTTGTGCCATCTTGTTCATAAAAAGTAGCGGAATATTTATTTTCAGATTCATAGGGAATAACATTTAAAATATTTATTTTAGAAGTGTTTACTTTAAGCTTAGTGCCTAAAACTTTAAAAGCAATATCGATGGAATCACCGATTTTTTGGTGTTCATCCACCGTTGATTCGTTATTAATTACGCCTAACTGTGCGATTTCTTTCGCATACTCTAAGTCTTCAGAACTAAGAGTATTTATTTTAGTTACATCATAAATAGCATTATTGGGCAAAACAATTTTTTGGGCAGTTTGTTCATTAATTGTTAAAGTCCCGGTCTTATCACTAGCAATTACAGTACAACTTCCTAAAGATTCGGCACATTTTAACTTTCTTACAATAACGTTTTTCTTAGCCATTTTATTAGAGGCAATAGTAAGAGCCATAGTTAAGGCAAGTGGTAGGCCTTCGGGCATAATAGATACGGCAAGTGCAATAATAGATAGAAATACTTCATGATAGGGAATATCTTTCATAATTAATAAAATAGTTAAAATAAGAGAAATAGCTAAAACTAAAATACTTATTTGTTTAGATAATTTTTCAACGCGAATAGTTAAAGGAGATTTTTCTTCCGCAACATTATTAATACTATCGGCTATTTTGCCTAGTTCGGTATTAAGACCAATATTTACAACAATGGCTTCAGCTCGACCAGTTATAACAGTGGTACCCGAAAAAACCATATTGGTTTGGTCAGTTATTAATAAGGATGAAGAATTAAGGGTTTGGTTATCTTTACTAATTTGAATACTTTCCCCGGTTAAAATTGATTCATCAACCGTAAAATTATAAGTTTTAACTAGACGCATATCGGCACTTATTTTATCACCTGATTCTAAGATTACATAATCACCAATAGTTAAATCTTCAGCATTTATAGACATTGTTTCTTGATTACGGATAACTTTTGCTTTAGTAGTGATAAGTTTATTTAAAGCCGCGGCCGTATGATTAGCTTTATTTTCTTGATAGGTGCCCATAAGACTATCAATTAGAACAATAAAAATTATGACAATGGCGTTCGTTGCCTCGCCGGTAAAAAAAGAAATAACAATAGCAACAATTAGTAAGATTATCATAGGGTCTTTAAATTCACTTAAAAATATGGTTAATAGACTAGCCGATTTTTTCTTAGGTAAAATATTCTTTCCATACTTAGCTTGTCTAGTTTTTACTTCGGTAAAAGAAAGACCTTTGGAACTAGTTTTTAAAGCTTTTTTTACTTCTTCAATATTTTGGTTGTAGTACATAAATGAGGCTCCTATCTATATTATTATTTTAATTATAGCGCTTTTCGAAGATTATGCCAAGAAGATTAGCCTTATTTAAAAAAAGAAATAGCAACAACGACTATTTCTTTGGGTTTTAAGTTAATTTTGCATTAAGATTTGTTCATCTTTTATTAATTCATAGTTAATTAAAGAAGTTCCATCTAGATTTTCTTTATTCATATCAATACCTGTAATTTGACTATTGTCATAAGTTTTATAGTAATATATGCCTTTATCAAGATTACAGCAAGAACTATAAATAGTTATTTCATATTTATCTTCACCCATATGGACACAGCCTCTTTGTTGTTCTACGGAACCTAAAATATGGAAGAACTGGCTAATACTAGCAGATTCACTGTCACCGGATAAAGAGTTCATTTTGGTAAAGGTAGCTTTTACAAATCGAGATGCTGAAGATAAATCGCCTGGTAGGCCTAAGGCACCTAGACCACGACTATAAATATCAAAATTTAGGTTTTTAGAAAAATTATTTACAGGCGGTTCAATTGACAAACTCATATAGTTGTTTAGATTAAACATATGAAAATCAAAAGTAGGATTGTTGGTTAAAACCCCGACGGGATTATCATAAATTTTTAGACCATCTTTAACGCTTTCAACAGTAATTGCACTTTCTTTATCAGCGATAATCCAATGAAGAGGAGAAGCTGGTAAGGTATCACTAAAATTAATTTGAGCAATATTTAGGTTGCTAAGTAACTTTTTAGCTTCATCAACATTGGCACACTGAGATAAAACCCAGGGAATAAATTCAAAGGGAGCAATATTATCTTTCGATGTATCCTCTTTTTTATAATCAGCATTATTTGGAAAGTTTAAGCCAGCCATGCCTAAGCCTTTTTCATTTATGGCATCATAATATAAAGGGTAATTATCACTAACATAAGCCATACCAATTAAAGCATAATGGCTAGATAGAGGCTTTACTTTACGAAATTTAAAGGGATAGTTACGAGGAGTTATCGTAACGGTTTCTTGATAAGAATATTCAAGGTCAAGATTTCTTCCAAAATAATGATTTTTAGAGTTATAAGTTATAGCGGTACACATATTAATACTTCCTTTCAAATATTTAGTTTATATTAAGTATTATAACATATACTTTTTTAGAAAAATAGCATTTTAAGATATTTAATTATTTTTGGTTTTAGTTATAATTTGAGCATTTATTAATAAAAGCAAAAATATTACTATGAAGAAAATTATTAATCCAAATAAAGTAATTATATTTCCTTTTAAAATAAATAGACTGGTAAAGATTGCATTATTTATTTTATTTTTAATTACTTTATGTATTAGGAGACTAAAAATATTGGATAAAATATAACTTATTAATAAACTTATTTCTAACATTATAGAAATATCTTTCATTATAAATTTTATTAATTTATTTTTACTACTACCTAAAGTATAATATATAAAATATTGTTTTTTATTAGTTTGAAAATTTATATTAAATGTTACTAAAACAACAATTATCGTAAATATTAAATCAACAATAATACATAGTTTAATGATATTTAGGGTTGTATCATAAAAATTTATTTCATCTTTTCCGGCCGGATTATATAAAGAAGCTTTATTATCTATCTTAGATATTACTTTATTAACATTTTTATAATGGTCTATTAATACTCTTAAATTACCTGTATAAATAGAATTGGGCATTTGCTTTAAAAGATAATTGATATTTTTTAAATTGTAATATACCTCGTTAGGAGTAGAAGGCTCATATATTCCAGTTACATAAAAAGAAATTAAAATGTTATTATTCAAAGATAATTTTACGGTTTGATTTAAGAAGTTGGTTAAATCTATCTTTTCATTATTTTCAATAATATAGCTAGGTAAAAGAAGTTCATTATTGGCCCGAGGTACTGTACCTTTTAAAATTTTGGGCATATCTTCTTCAAAGCGAAAGTTGATTGTTAGAGATTTTATTTGGTCATTACTTAGTTCTAAGGGCTCATAATCATTATAAATAAAGATAACTTCAGGTATAGTATTTAATTTAGCTTTTAATTCGGGACTAGGTTCATAGATAATTAAATCGCGGTTAATAAATCTATCATATATTTCTTTTTCAACTTTTGTTTGAGTTACCAATAAATATTTAAAAAGAAAAAATAAACTAGTAAATAAACTAATAAATACAATTATTAATAAAATATTTCTTTTTTGACGATATAATTTTTTTAAACTATACATTTTTATTTCACCTTTAATCTTTTTCTTCTACAATCATTTTATAAAGATTAGTTTTTAAATTAAATATAAAGTTTATTATACCGATTAAGATACATATTCCTAATAATATTATGATGGCTTTTATTAAATAATTTAAGGAAATAATTATAGGAATATTTTTATAAGTAAGATAAAATTTAGGTATTAGTTTTCTAAAAATATTTAGTAATATAAAAATCATTATTAGACTTACAAATACACTGGTAATAAATAAGCAAATAATATCAACAAGATAATTTAAAATTAAATTCTTATTTTTATAGCCTAAAGTTTTATTTAACATTAAATTACTTTTATTTTTAGATATATTATAAATTGTTATTAAAATGATGATAAATGTAGATAAAGCAATCATTCCATAACTTATGTATTTTAGGGCATTCATAGAAGCAAGAGCAATGGTGCGTTCCCCAAAAATTATGGAATCCGGCCAATAGCCCATATCTTTTAAAGTATTAGATACTTTTTGTTCATCTATAATATTCCCGATTTCATAAATAATGTTATTATATTGATTTTTTTGAGGTTCTAGTTGTTTTCCTATTGTTTCGAGGGCTTTATAATTCATGTAACAAGTTTCATAGTTTCTTTGTAATTTATCATTATCATATAAGCCGACTAGTTTAATTTTATAAGTTTTAGGATATTTGTTATCTATATATTGTAAAGTTAATTTTTTACCAATGTAGGGAGTTAAATCAATACCTCTTGTTGTATCTTTGCCATTTAGACCGTTAATATCATCAAAGGGATAATAAGAAACAGGGCATATCATTTCTAATTCATCAGAAGTAGTTAAATCTTGACCTTTTAGGGCTTTTATTGGACTTCCAATACCCTGAACCCAGACATACTCTTCACCATCATAGTAATCCTTAAATTCAAGAATATTAAAAGCTTTAAGATAACTGTATCGGTCATGGACCGCGATTACTTCAGGCATGGAATTTAAGGTATTAATAACTTTATCTCTTTTCTCTTGATTTTCAATAGGAAGTAAAATAAAATTTCTATAATCTACCCAATTTAGAATATTATCTTCAAAATATTTTCGGCCGGAATAAGATAAAGAATTAATTATGACAGAAAATGAAAGACATATACCCAATAACATTATAATTATATAATTAAGTTTATTGCGAAAAAACTTTTTTAAATTTATTTTAATTCTGGTGACTAACATTTTAATTCACCATTTTCTATTTCTAAAACTTTATCGGCATACTTTAGAGCATCTTTACTATGACTTACCATGATAATGCATTTTCCATTATTGCTCATTTCTTTTAATTTTTCAAAAATAAAAATTTCATTTTCAATATCTAGATTGCCGGTGGGTTCATCAGCTAAAATTATATTAGGGTTATTGGCCAAACTTCTTGCAATCGCTACTCGTTGTTGTTCACCACCACTTAACTCTTTAGGAAAATGGTTGGCTCGAGCGCTTAAGCCCATGGCTGCTAATAATTCATTACTTCTAATTTTAGCTTCTTGGGCAGAAAAAGATTTATTAATTAGCATAGGAATAGTTACATTTTCTCGGGCTGTTAAAAACTTATCTAAAAAAAATTCTTGAAAAATAAAGCCAATTTCTTTATTGCGAATATCGGCTAGTTGTTTAGATTTTAATTCTTTAATATTGGTTCCGTTTAAGAAAATATCACCACTAGTTGCATTATCAATTAAACCTATAATTCTTAATAAAGTAGATTTACCAGAGCCACTATGGCCAGTAATTAAGTAAAACTTTCCAAATTCAAATTCGACATTAATATTCTTTAGTGCTGTTACTGTTTTAGCTTTAGTATTATAAATTTTAGTTAAATTTGATATTGTGACTGCCTTCATTTTGGCCTCCTCTTGGATAGTATTATTATAACATATACTTTTTTAGAAAAATAGCACTTTAAGATATTTAATTTTGGTTAGTTTTATTTTTAATAAAATTACAAATTACTTCGGTAGTTTTTTCAATTCCAATTGAAGAGTCGATACATAAATCATAATTGTTTATATCGCCAAAAGTTTTGCTGGAAATAAGTTTATAGTAGCTAGCCCTATTTTTATCTGACCTAATAATATTTTTCTTAGCTTCATTCTTATTATCTTTGTACATTTCCATGATACTATTTATTCTATAATCTTCGGGAGCATAGATAAATATTCTAATTAGATTCTTATTATTTCTTAAAACATAATCCGCGGCCCGACCGACAATCACGCAGGAACCTTTAGAAGCGATTTTTTTAATTACTTTTTCTTGGGCTTCGATAGCGAACTTAACCGGAGTGGTGGTTAAATATAGGTCATGTAAAATATTACTTTCTTGATTTAGCTTCGAAATAAATTCTTTATCTAAACCACTTTCTTGGGCAGCGATGGCAGTTAATTCTTTGTAATAATAAGGGATATTTAATCTTTCAGCGACTTTCTTACCAATATATTTTCCTCGAGAACCATGCATTCTACTAATGGTTATAATAGCACCGGATTTACTATCCAAAATTTTGGCTTCATTAGAAAGTTTGCTTTCATTGGAAGATAAATTTTTAAAGAATACAATTAATAAAATGGCAGTAATAATCATGCCGATAAAGTCAGCGATAGGCGCAGCATATAAAGCCCCTTCTACACCCATAAATTTAGGTAAAATAATGACAAGAGGAACAAATAGGATAATGTCTCTTGATAGAGATACAATAGAAGCTTTAAGGGTATCACCGACAGCTTGGAAAAGAATACTACTTATTTTAATTACACAAGTAAAGACAATTAATAATAAGAATATTCTAAATGTTTTAATGGCAAATTCCATATATAAATCGGATTCGGTTCCAAACATTTTGATAACTAAGCTTGGGCAAAGTTCAAAGATAATCATGGATATTAAACTTACAATTACCGTAGATATTAAAGCAAGTTTAAAAGTTTCTTTTACTCTATCATTTTGTTTAGCTCCATAATTATAACCTAATATTGGTTGAGCACCTAAAATTATACCCACGGCTATATTAATTATGATGGTAAATACTTTCATACAAATGCCTATAACAGCGATAGGAATATCGGCACCATATTTTGATAAAGCACCATATTTAGCTAACATAATGTTGCAAACTAAACTTATAATTACAATACTCATTTGAGTTATAAAAGTGGAAAAACCAAGTTTTATCACATTACTAAAAACGCCGAAGTTTAGTTTAAAGCTAGATAAAGATAATTTAAAAGTTTTGGTTTTGGTAAAATAAATAATGGAAACAATAAGCGATAAACATTGACCAATTATAGTAGCCCAAGCGGCCCCGGCAATACCCCAGTCAAACACAAATATAAAAATAGGGTCTAAAATTATATTGGTTATAGCACCGATAAGAGTGGAAGCCATCGAAAATTTAGGACTTCCATCGGCTCTTATAATGGCATTCATACCATTGGCTACCATATAGACAGGAATAAATAGTAAGATTATTCTAAAGTAAGTTTGGGCGATTGGTAAGGTTACTTTACTAGCACCAAATAAGAATAATAATTTATCCATAAATAGAAAGCCTAAAATAACGAAGATAATACTTATAATAATATTAATTATAATTCCATTACCAATAGCTATGTGTGCATTTTTGGTATCTTTTCTTCCTTGACATAAAGAGAGAAAGGCTGCACAACCATCACCGATTGCCCAAGCAAAAGCAACAGAAATAATAGTGATTGGAAAGACAATACTAGTCGCGGCATTTCCTAAATATCCAAGTTTACTATTTCCAATAAATATTTGGTCAACTATATTATAAAGTGAACTTATTAATAGGGATAAAATACAGGGAATAGAAAACTTAAATAATAGTTTTGATACTTTTTCTTTTCCTAAATATAAATTGTTATTTTCCATAAAATACCTCTTTCTTTTATTCGCCCAAGGGCTTAAAAAAACGCGTAAAACACGTCTCTGTTTATACGCACTTAAGCTGGGTCGACTTGTTAAGTATAGCACTTTTTAAAAATTTATGTAAGTAATTTTTGAAATAAAATTTATTATTTTTTTAGATATATTAAGTTAAATTTTATTATTTAGTTAAACAAAAAAACGAAAAAGCAAAAGCTTTCTATTCAGGGAGTGGTTAGTATTCATGCACTTCTAAGTTTATTTAAATACTTTTACCTTTATTTTATATCATTTAAAATTAGTTATTTACCATAATGATTAAGTAATATTTAAAATTTTGGTGGTTAAAAAGGTAGTTAAGATTTATTTTAACTACTTTTATGTTTAAATTTTATAATACATTTGATTTTTACTAGTTGGTTTATCGGGAATAGTAAGAGCTACTAGTCCTTCATTTATAGCTGGATCTAAATAAGTTGATCTTAAAGTTTCTTTTGATTTAATTCCTAATTTATTCAT
>CANQHB010000007.1 GCA_947623755.1 uncultured Bacilli bacterium
ACATAAATATCAATAGCCCCCGTAATTAAATTGCAGTTATGATGATTTTATGCTACAATATAGATATTGAGGGATATTGTATGTTAAGAAGAAAATTATATAAAAAAGAGGGTAAGAATGCTTTTTATCGCAATTGGGCCTCTTGTATTATTATATGTTTTTTAGCTACTATTCTTGTCGGTGGTACCATCTTTACTATCAATAAAGAATTTGATTATCGCACGAATATTAAATCTTTAGATATTCGTAATATTGAAGGCGATAGTAATTCCGATATTGTAAACGAATTTATTAATGGCCTACGAGGTAGTAAGCCCATTTCTAATAAATTTTTAAATACTGCGACCAGAGGAGTTATTGGTACTTTATCCAATAGTGTTTCCAAAACAGGTTCCTTTCTTTTTGGTCTTTTAAATGCCCTTAATGAACTTTTATTTAAAGACCGTATTTGGCCTAGTGTTATCATTATTGTGGGCGCCGTTATTTCTTTATTTTATTGGATATTTGTAAGTAAAGTTTTAGAAGTTGGCCGGGCTCGTTTCTTCTTAGAAAATCATCGTTATACCAAAACTAAAGTAAATCGTCTTATTTTTCCTTTTAAAATTCGTAAATCTACCCATATTGCTTATACTATGTTTTTAAAAAATCTTTATACCATCTTATGGAGTTTTACCTTTATTGGAGGAATTATCAAATATTATAGTTATAAAATGGTTCCCTATATTCTAGCGGAAAACCCCAATATGAAGCCTAAAGACGTTTTAAAATTATCTAAAGAAATGACTTCGGGTTATAAATGGGAATTATTTAAATTAGATATTTCTTTTATTGGTTATTATTTTTTAGGCCTACTTACTTTTAATGTTTCCAATGTTGTATTTACTACTCCTTATATAAACGCTACGTATGCCGAAGTTTATATGTATTTGCGGGATTTAGCTAAAACTAGGGCTTGTCATAAAGCCGAACTTTTAAAAGATAATTTATTAGATGGCGAAGTTACCTTTAGTGAGTATCCTATCTATGATAAAATGCTTGCCAAAACCAACCGGCTTCTTCGGTTTGACTACAATCGTAAATATAAGCTAACTTATTTAATTTTAATTTGTCTTATTATTTCTATTTTAGGTTTTTGTTGGGAGACGGTTCTATATTTATTCCAGCATGGGGAAATAGTAAAAAGAGGTACTCTTCATGGCCCCTGGTTACCAATTTATGGGGGAGGGTGTCTTGCTTTATTAGTTTTATTAAAACCATTTCGTAAAAATCCGTTTACGTATTTTGCTTTATCTTTAGTGGTATGTGGTATTATTGAATATTGTACCAGTCTTTATTTAGAGGCAGTTCATCACTTAA
The DNA here is from genome assembly GCA_947623755.1 of uncultured Bacilli bacterium. Lineage (GTDB taxonomy): Bacteria > Bacillota_I > Bacilli_A > RF39 > UBA660 > Caccenecus. The sequence goes on from CANQHB010000007.1 coordinate 1,357, forward strand.
CTTGGTGGAGTTATAATGGCTATTTCTTAAATATAAATGGTCGAATTTGTTTAGAAGGCCTAATTCTCTTTGGTGTTGGTGGGGTCTTTGCAACTTATATTTTAGCACCTCTAATTGCCAACTTCCTGGATAAATTATCGCGTAAAACGAGAATTATTTTATGCTGCATTCTAGTCTTTTTACTAGGTCTAGACTTTTATATTTCCAGTACTAACCCTAATACTGGTAAAGGCGTTACCAATAAAGTTTCATCTAGCAGTTTAAAACTCTAAACTGCTTTTTTAATTTTTTATATTATGTTATAATAAATAAAAATAGGATGTGTAAAAATGAAAAAAGGTTTTTCTTTAATTGAAATGTTATGCGTAATTGTTTTATTATCAGTTTTAACTTCATATACCGCGGGAAGTGTCGTTAAATTAAGCCGGCATACCAAAGAAAAACTTTATTGCACCAAACTAGACCTTCTGGCCATGGCTTCTAAAGAATACGGTTTAAAATATGAACAAGAACTTCAAAATAGTAAAATATATTATGAAAATAAGCAAAGTCTTAATATTACGGTTAATGATTTAATTACTACTGGCTTTCTAAATCCCGATGATGATAATTCTGTTTTAAATCCCCTTAATAATACCTCGATGAATAATTTACCCATCACTATTTATTTAGAAAATGGTAATATTAAAACTCATATTGCAAATAATATTTGTGCAAATTAACTTTTTGTGATACAATATAAGCCTATAAAAAGGAGGTTTTTATGAATAAATGTGTTTGTTTAATTGGTAAACCTAATGTCGGAAAATCGACTATTTTTAATAAACTTATCAAAGAAAAAAAATCTATTATCTTAGATGAACCTGGTATTACTAGAGACCGTATTTATGGCCATGTAACTTATCATGACAAAACTTTTTCTTTAATTGATACAGGCGGTATTACGACTGATACTAATGATTTTAACGAAGAAATTAAAATGCAAGCCGAACTTGCCATTGATGAAGCTGATTTAATTTTATTTGTGGTCGATGGCAAAAATGGCCTTGATGCCTCTGACTATTTTATTCGGGATATGCTAATTAAATCTCCCAAAGAAGTAATCGTGTTAGTAAATAAAATTGATAATGCTAAACGAAGTGATAATATTTATGAATTTTATGAATTAGGTTTTTCTAATCTAATAAGTATTTCCGGAGAACATAATCTAGGTTTTACCGAATTATTAGAAGCCATCACCAAAGATATTCCGGTGGTGGAAAATACTGAAGATTTGCCTCCTAAATTTTGTGTTATTGGGCGCCCAAATGTCGGTAAAAGTAGTTTAATTAATGCTCTTTTAAATAGTGAGCGCACTATTGTCTCTGATATTGCTGGCACCACTCGCGATTCCATTGACACTAAATTTACATATGCTAAAAAAGAATATATAGTCGTGGATACCGCCGGTATGCGTAAAAAAGGGCGTATTTATGAGAATATTGAAAAGTATAGTTATTTACGTAGTCTAAAAGCCATTGATGAAGCCGATGTTTGTGTAGTCGTTATAAGTGCCGAAGAAGGTATTATTGAACATGATAAACATATTTTAGGTTATGCGATTTCGGCTGGGAAGGGTGTCGTTTTAGCCGTCAATAAATGGGATACAATTTCTAATCCCAATGAAGCTATTGCTATCTGGAAAACAAAAATTGCAAACGAATTTCAATTTGCTGATTATTTAAAAGTTGTCTTTGTCTCAGCTAAAACCAAGAAAAGAATTGCCACTTTAATGCCGGAAGTAATTAGTGCCTATGAAAACAATCAAAAAATGATTCCCACAAATTTATTAAACAATGTTATAACCGAGGCTGTAAGCTTAAATGCCCCTCCAAGTTATAAAGGTAAACGTTTAAAAATTTATTTTGTTAACGAAACAGCCGTTAGGCCTCCTAAATTTACTTTCCAAGTTAATAATAAAGGTCTAGTTCATTTTAGTTATGAACGTTACTTAGAAAATAAAATTCGTGAAAGTTTTGATTTAACTGGTACACCTATAATTCTTCAATTTAAAAACAAGAATGCCAAATAAAAAGGTTCAAGTCTAATTTTGAACCTTTGGTCTTTCATCAATTCTTTTCTTTGTAATAATATGTTCTTCATTATAAGTTATTAAGTCATCTAAGGTAATACCTAATTTTTCTGCTAATAAATCAATATAATCAGTTGTAATATTTTCTTCACCGCGTTCGACGCAAGCTAAATATTTTGGTGAAAGACCCATATTAGCATAGAACTTTTCTTGACTAAGTCCACTTTTATAGCGATAGTATTTTAAATTAATTCCAATAATTTCTTTTAAATTCATTGCTAATTACTCCTTACACTTAATATTATTGATAAATTCTTCTAATGTCTACCCAGCTATAACTATACAAAAATTGACATAACAAGTTTTTTGGTATATTATATAACTAGTGGAGGAGTTATGGTAAAAAGTAGTACAAAAGTAAATTTTAAATTACAAAATTTACGCAAAAGTAACAATATGTCGTATGAAACAGTCGCTAAAACCGTGGGAATTTGCAAAGCTTATTATTGGCAAATTGAAAATGGTAATCGTCGTCTTTATTATGATTTAGCTCTAAAGATTGCCCAAGTTTTTAATAAAAAGCCTGATGACATATTTTATGATTATTATAAATAATACCCAAAAATACTTTCTAAACATATAATAGTTTAGGAGGTATTTTTAAATTGTTAGATGATTCTTTTTTTAAAAAAGTTGAGAAAAAAACCAAAGTTGATAAAAAAACTATTGTAAGTCTAGCGGAAAAATTACAGAAGGGGAACATGAAAGATGAAAATACTCTATCGGAAGTAATTGATACTTTAAGCCAGATGACGGGGAAGAAAGTAAGTCCTGATTTAAAAGAAAAAATCATCAAAAAAGTGGTTCAAGATGAAGTTCCTAACAACGTTAATGATATGTTTTAGTAAGTTTTAGTGCATGTTTTGAAATTTTTAATTGCCGTATTCCAATTTTTCTGTTATAATATCCTTTAGGTGGAGTACATGGAACAAGTTAAAAATGTAAATGAACTATTAGAAATGTTAAAAGAAATCGAAAACGGATGGATGGATATTGAAAAAAATATCTATAAAAACATCGACAAAGGTTTCAAAAAGAAATATGTCTTATCTAGTCCAGAGGAAACTTTAGAAAATAAAGTCGGTACTAGTTTTGACTTAGTTGAAGTAGAAAGAAGCTACTTTAAAAATCTGGATTTAAAATATAATGCTTATTTTATGATTTATTATGAATCCAAAAGAATATATGCTCATACGTTTATCGTTTATGAAGAAAAAGAAAAATTCTATTGGTTTGAATCTTCTTGGGAAAATGATAAAGGTATTCATGAATATATGTCTTTATATGATTTATTAACCGATATCCGGACTAAATTTATTAAATATAATAATATTAAATTTATGGATAATGATTACTTATGTGTTTATAAATATAAAAAGCCTAAATATCATATTGGTTTAAAAGAATTTTATAAACATTGTGAATCTGGCGAAAACGTCTTAATTTAGTTCTTGTTAAAACTAAATTAATATGCTATACTACTACTGTAAAGCGTTAAATAAAAGACATGATTTATAAAGTATATAATCTAGAGAGTTAATGTTGGGTGGAAATTAACAAGTAGCTTTATAAATTACTCCTTTTATAGTAAGATTAAAAATCTTCGTGTAGTTACGTTATAAACTAAATAAGTAATATAAAGGATGGTACCGCAGAATTTGCTCCTTGCATAATTCTGGGGTTTTTTATTTAGGAGGAATAAAGATGATAAATATTAAAGAAAATGCGGAATTAAGTGTGCTTAATCATAGTTGTGCTCATTTACTAGCCCAAGCAGTAAAACATTTATATCCTGAGGCTAAATTTTGGGTTGGCCCGGTTATTGAAGAAGGCTTCTATTATGATATTGATTTAGGGGACGTTACCCTAACTGAAGAAGATTTACCTGCAATTGAGCATGAAATGAAAAAACTTGCCAAAGATAATAAAAGAATTATTAGAGAAGAAATTTCTAAAAGTGAGGCTTTAGCTAAATTTAAAGATGACCCTTATAAAGTTGATTTAATCTCTCGGATGGATGATGATAATACCATTATTAGTTGTTATACCCAAGGCGATTTTACTGACCTTTGTCGGGGACCCCATGTGGAATCTACTAAATTACTAAAGAATTTTAAACTTCTAAAAGTAAGTGGTGCTTATTGGAAAGGTGATAAAAACAATCATATGCTTCAAAGAATTTATGGCATTTGTTTTCCTACTGTCGAAGAATTAGAAGCCCATTTACACGAATTAGAAGAACAAAAAGCCCGTGACCATCGTAGGCTTGGTAAAGATTTAGGTATCTTTATGACTAGTGATTTAGTCGGTAAAGGACTTCCTATGTATTTACCTAACGGCTATATTATTTGGGAAGAATTAGAAAATTACATTAAAGAAAAAGAAAAACGTTTAGGTTATAAACATGTTTTAACTCCTCCTTTAGGCAGTATTGAATTATATAAAACAAGTGGCCACTGGGAACACTACCAAGAAAATATGTTTCCTAAAATGGAGGTGGATGGCGAAGAATTTGTCTTACGTCCCATGAATTGTCCTCATCACATGATGATTTATGGTAATGAAATTCATTCTTATCGGGATTTACCAATTCGTATTGGGGAAATTGCCCGGGATTGTCGGTATGAGGCAAGTGGGGCTCTAAAAGGTATTGAAAGAGCGCGGACTTTCTGCCAAAATGATGCTCACTTATTTGTAACTCCGGAGCAAATAAAAAGTGAATTTGAAAATGTCGTTAACTTAATATTAGAAGTTTATCGCGAATTAAATATTAAAGATTATAGCTTTGAGTTATCTTTAAGAGACCCCGAAGATAAAGTAAAATACTATCCGGATGATGAAATGTGGAATAATGCCGAAAATACTCTCCGGAAAGTTCTAGATGAAATAGGTATAACTTATACTGAAAAAATTGGGGAAGCCGCTTTCTATGGCCCTAAACTTGATGTTCAAGTAAAACCAGCCGTTGGGAACCCTTATACTTTATCTACTTGCCAACTTGATTTTTGCTTACCAATGCGTTTTAACTTAAATTATATCGCTAGTGATGGCACTAAAAAAACTCCGGTTGTGTTACACCGCGCTATATTAGGTAGTATTGACCGTTTTATTGCTTATTACTTAGAAGAAACTAAAGGCCTATTACCATTATGGTTATCGCCAATTGCAGTTAATGTTATTCCAGTTAATAATAATTATCATTTGTCTTATGCAACGGATTTATTTAATAAATTAAAAGAGTTAAATGTCCGAGTAAAATTAGATGACCGCGAAGAAAAACTTGGTTATAAAATGCGGGAAGCTGTTATGCAAAAAATCCCTTATACTGTAATTATTGGTAATAAAGAAACTGAAAGTAATACCATTAGTTATCGTAAATGTGGCACCGAAGATACTATAAATATGAAGGAAGAAGACTTTATTAACCAAATTATAACAGAAATAAAAACAAGAAAAATTTAATTCTTGTTTTTTTACTTTACGAAAATCTTTACTTCTTTAACCTCGGTTTTTCCTAAAATATAGTCTGTTGGTACTCTAAATATTTTAGCATATTGAATTAAAAAAGTTGTTAAAATAAATGTTATTCCAGCTTCATATCTACTTATTACACTATTAGTCGTATTTAAATATTCTGCTAACATAGCTTGGGTAAAATTATTTTCTAATCTGACCATCTTTAATCTTTCTAAGTATAGTTTCTTTTTAAATTTTTTATTATCTTTATATTTTTTAATATCACTAAGTCCTAACAAATAATCTACCGCTACGTCATAATATTCCGCTAAAGTAATTAACTTAGGAAGGGGTATAATATCATGTTCTAACTCCCACATTGCATACGTATTTCTTTTAATTTTTAAAATATCTGCGACCTCTTTTTGGAGTAACCCTCTATCTTCTCTTAAACTTTTTAAACGCATTAATCTTCACCACCCTAATTGTCACACGAAAATAAATTTAATAGAACATTGTGTCGTTAAGTAGCATATTTTTTCTTCCTAAAAATTCCTCAAAAAACTGATTTTGCTTGTCAAAAACTCCAAAATATAGTAAAATAAATCTGTTTTAAATTGAGGTGACTTACATGGATGGGGTTAATTCTTATGAACAACGGATTAAAAATCCGGGTTTGGATATTTTAGATTTTGAATTTTTAAGTATCCATCCCGAGGCTAAATTAGCTATTTGGCAAAGATATAACACGGACGTTATCTTTAAATCCAAAATAGACATGCATCTTGCTAATAATGTTTATTTTAGATATCTTTTTAAAAAACATTTTAGCCCATATTTTACCCAAAATGTTGAACTAAGACGTTAAATAACGTCTTTTTTCTTTTATTTACTTTAAATTTTTAGTATAATTAAAGTGAGGTGGTAAAGTTGAAAAGAGTAATATTAGTAGATGGAAATAACTTAATGTTTCGCAGTTATTATGCCACAGCCTATACTGGTAATATTATGCGTAATTCCAAAGGCTTTCCTACAAATGCATTATATGGTTTTGTCTCTATGATTAATAAAATTTTAAATGAAGAACATCCTGCCTATATTGCGGTGGCCTTTGACATTGGTAAAAATTTCCGTAAAGAAAAATATGATTTTTATAAAGAGGGGCGTAATGCTACTCCCGATGATTTAATAAAACAAATGCCCATTGCACGAGATATTTTAAAAGCCATGGGTATTAAATACTTAGAACTAGCTCCTTATGAAGCCGATGATATTATTGGTACTCTTGCCAAAATGGCTGATTTAGACCCCGAATATGACGCGACTATTATTTCTAGTGACCGTGATTTACTACAGTTAATTAGTCCGGTCGTCGATGTTAAATTATTAAAACAAAGTGGCTATATTAAATATAATCCGGAGACTTTTAAAACTGATTATGGTATTGATCCAATTAAAATAATTGATTTAAAAGCTCTTGCTGGGGATGCTTCCGATAATATTCCCGGTGTTAAAGGAATTGGCGATAAAACCGCCTTAAAACTTTTACAAGAATATGGTTCTCTAGAAGGCATTTATGAAAACATTGCTTTAATTAAGGGTAAAACTAAAGAAAAATTAGAAACTGATAAAGAAAATGCTTTCATGAGTAAAGAAATTGCTACTATTTACCGAGACGTTCCATTAAACATTGACTTTGAAGATATAAAATATCAAGGTGAAAATTCTGAAGCTTTAGGGGATATTTATGAAACATTAGAGTTCTATTCTTTACTAAAAAATTTTAAACGCCAAGAAATAACTACTGATAATGTCGAATTTACCGAAATTACGGATATTAAAGATTTAAAGTTAGAAAATGAAGTAAGTATTTATGTGGAAATAGATAATGAAAACTATCATAAAGGTAATATTATTGGTATATCTCTAAGTGATAAAACAAATAACTATCTAGTTGAACCTAAACTTTTTAATGAAGTAATTAACTGCCTAAAAGATAAAGTTGTTTATACTTATAATGCTAAAGCTTTAGAAATTTTAAGAAGAAGAAATAATGCCTCTAATTTAAAAGTAAACTACGACTTAATGATTGCGGCCTATCTCTTAAATGGCTTTACCAAAGATGATATTGCTTTTCTTCTAAATCCTGAACACTTAAATGTTAGCTTTTTTGAAGACATGCAAAAAGAGAATTTTGCAAATGGCGAAAAACTAAAAAAAGACTTAGCTCTAAAATCCCGTTTTATTTATGATACTCGTGATAAATATATTAATGCCTTAAAAACAGAGAGTATGTATGAATTATTTAGTACTATTGAAATGCCTTTAGTTTATGTTTTAGCGGATATGGAATACTTTGGTGTAAAAATAGATTCTAAAACTCTAGAAGAAATTAAAAGTGAAGCCGAAGTTAAACTAGATATTATTACTAAAGAAATATATAACATGGCCGGGTGTGAATTTAATATTCAAAGTCCTAAACAATTGGGGGAGGTAATATTCGGTAAATTAGGTATCGCAAATGGTAAAAAAACGCAAAAAGGATATAAAACCGATGCCGGCACTCTCCAAAAATTAAAAGACCGTCATCCTATTATTAATTTAATTTTAGATTATCGTAATTATAGTAAAATATTATCTACTTATACTATTAGTCTTGAAAATGCTAAATTTCCGGATGGTAAAATCCATACTATCTTTAAACAAACTTTAACCCGTACCGGAAGGTTATCTAGTGTCGAACCTAATTTACAAAATATTCCTATTCGGGGCGAGGAGGGTCGTAAAGTAAGAAGAGCTTTTATTCCGACTAACGATATTTTCTTAAGTATCGATTATTCCCAAATTGAACTTCGAATTTTAGCCCATATCTCTGGTAGTCCGGAATTAATCGCTGCCTTCCAAAATGACCAAGATATCCATACCAAAGTCGCCGCGGATATTTATGGCGTAAAAGAAGAAGAAGTAACCAAATTAATGCGTTCGACGGCTAAGGCTGTTATCTTTGGTATTGTTTATGGTATAAGTGGCTTTGGTCTCGGTGAAAACTTAAATATTAACCCTAAGGAAGCTTCTAAATTTATTCAAAAATACTATGAATTATATCCTGGCGTTAAAAATTATATGGATAATATTATTAAGGAAGCTTACCAAAACGGCTATGTAAGAACTCTCTTTAATCGGAAAAGAACTATCGAAGAATTAAATAATCGTAATTATATGGTTCGTTCATCCGGTGAACGGATTGCTCTTAACACCCCGATTCAAGGTACTAGTGCCGATATTATTAAAAAAGCTATGGTTTTAGTTTATGAAGAATTTAATCGCCAAAATATTAAAAGTAAAATGGTTTTGCAAATTCATGATGAACTAGTAATCGATACGGTCGCGGAAGAAATAGAATTAGTAACCAATATTGTTAAAAATGTTATGGAAAATGTTATTAAATTATCGGTTCCCCTAAAAGTCGGTATTGCTAGTGGTAAAGATTTATATGAGGCTAAATAATGAACGTTCAAAATATTATTACTAAATATCACTATGATGGCTCTTTAGCCGAGTTTTTACCTAAACTTTATACCGAATTTGTTAATTATTTTGGTCGTGATAAAGAACCCATAATTTATGAAGCTTTATTAAATACTGAGATTATTACTTGCCATAATATTTATAGTGCCTTAAATGAACGAGGCTTACTCGAAAAAAGAGCCGATAATATTGTCCAAGATGGCGACTTAAAACGGGCCGCCGGGGTTTATCATAGTTTACCAATTATTAATTATGACCCTACAACTAATACTTATAGTATTAAGGATATAAAAAGAATTGTGGCCATTAATACCGAAGATTTTTCTTCTTCTTATAGTAAGACGGTTTTAATTCATGAATTATCTCATTTAATAAAAAGTTATTATGCGGAATATAACCTAAATGGCGATATTTTAACCACCAGAAGTGGCCTTATAACCTCAAAAGAACAACTAAGTATTAAAAATGATACCTTAGTTAAAACTCCCATTTTAGAAGAAAGTGTTGGTTTAGAAGAAGGCTTAACTTCCGTAATCGAAGAAGATATTGCTAAAATTTTAGTAAATCCGGATTATAAAGTAAGTGGTTATGGGGTGGTAAATGCTATTGCTAGACTTTTAACCGATAAATATAATTTAAAAGAAGCTCTTTTAAACGCTCAAGTTTTAAATGAAAAAGAAAGTATTATTGTTTTATTTGATGAATTACTTCCCGGTTTATATGCTAAGTTATCAAGTGTTAGTGATAAATTATATCAACTTAGTTTAAAAATGTTTAGTGAAATATTTGACCCTGAAAAAATGCAAGCCACCAGCAAAACCTTAAATGAAGTAATTATTACCGAATTTCATCCCTTAGTGGACGCTATCGAAAAAAATCAAGAAAAGAGGAGGAATTAATATGCCTGAAATTGCTGAAGTCGAAACTGTTCGAAATACTTTAAAAAAACAAATATTAAATAAAAAAATCCAAGATGTCACCGTCTTTTATCAGCCTATGATTGAAAGTGATATTAATACTTTTGCTCGTGATTTAATTGGTAAAAGTTTTATTGATATTAAAAGAAGGGGCAAGTGGTTAATCTTTGAACTTGAAGACAAATATTTATTAAGTCATTTACGCATGGAAGGGAAATTTTTTCTAAAGCCTAAAGAAGAACCCAAAGAAAAACATGAGCATGTTATCATTACTTTTACTGATAATACTACTTTAAGATATCATGATACCAGGAAATTTGGTCGTATGAATTTAATTAATAAAGAAGACTTAGCAACAACCGCAAGTATTGTCAAACAAGGCTTAGAACCAGGTGATAAAAACTTAACTAATAGTTATTTACTAGCTAAGTTTAAAAATAAGAAACTACCTATCAAAACGGTTTTATTAGACCAAACTATAATAAGTGGCCTTGGTAATATCTATGTTAATGAAGTATTATTTTATGCTAAAATAAATCCATTAAAAGAAGCTTCTAAAGTAACCCAAAAAGAATGTGAACTTATCGTTGAGGGTAGTGATAAAATTATCAAAGAAGCTATAAAAATGGGTGGCACAACCATTAAAAGTTATACTTCTAGTTTAGGTGTAACTGGGTTATTTCAACAAAAACTAAAAGTCCATAAAAAAGCTGGAGAACCTTGCTCAGTTTGTGGTTCTCCCATTAAAAATATCAAAATTGGTGGACGCAGTTCCTATTATTGTGAAAATTGCCAAAAATAAAAATTGTCTTAAAAATTGACAATTTTTTTTTAAATGTATTTTAATCTAAATAGATGGGTTTATTACTTTTTTCATAAGCTATAATATTATTTTTACTAATTAAACTATAAACACTTGCGGCTTGCATTTCATATTTATAAGTAAGACTATTCGGAATTGGCACTAATCCAATGTCCATATCTTTTAATTCTTTTAAATACGCCCGACCTTTTTTATTAAAACCCAATATTTTTAAATAATCAATATTAGCTAGTTTATTAATATCTTTAGGGACTCCCACTAAAATATGGACGAGCATTCGACATATTTTATTATAAGTATATCTTTTAGTTTTAACGAGTTTAATAAATTCTTCTAATGTGTTAGCTTCCATAATCTTTTCTTTTAAGCGATTATGAATCCCTTCATCGACTGTTAAATATTTACTTAAGTCATTATCCGTTAAGATTTTATATTTAATTAACATAAATAAATCATCTAACTTAATATCTTCAATTAAATTACTTGTTCTTCTTGGCACAAACAGAGAAATATCTTCTTTATTTTGAATTTTTTTTCGTATATTGGCGGCACTTATAACTTCATCATTAGCTTCTATATCATGATAATTACTGGTTCTTTTAATCGTATGGGCTTTCATTTCCAAATTAAGCTTTTTAATAGCTTTTAAATAAGAAATACCCAGTAAATCATTGGGATTAAATACTTGATAGTCTATTTCTAAAGCTTTAGCTAAAGCAGTCGGGTAGTTTAAACCTTCATCGAGATACTTTTTAACTTTTAAATTATATTCTTCTTTACTTTGAATATCCACTACTTTTTCTAAAACGGTAATATCATTAAGTTCACTTCCAAAAACTATATCTGAACAGCCCAAATAATTTAAAATTTTAATACTGGCCTCAGCAAAAATATCGGCACTTTGAGTCCCAAAAATAAAAGGTAATTCCACGACTAAATCAACTCCATAAAGTAAAGCTAAAAGGGTCTTATTTTCTTTGGATAAAATACTTACTTCTCCTCGCTCTAAAAAATAACCATTTAAAACTAACACAATCGTGCGTCCTGGAAATAATTTTTTGGTTTCTTCTATATGATGGATATGTCCCTTATGAAAAGGATTATATTCACAAATAATACCTACTGCTTGCATAAAATCACCTTTATTAAGTATATCAAAAAAATTAAAATATGTCTTTATTTTCCCCTTATTAATTGTAATTTGACAAAAGAAAATTTTATGGTATTATTATAGTAAAGGGGGAATTAAAGAATGATTAACTATTATAATGAAATTGAACATTTAATTAAAAGAAAGGAAGTAAATAAACGGGCAAGAGCCCTAAGGGATAATACTGAAACTATCCAAACTTATTGGGAAATAGGAAAACTTATTGTTGAAGCTCAAGGTGGTAAATCGCGCGCCAAGTATGGTAATGAACTAATTAAAAAGTGGTCTTTAACATTAACCAAACTTTATGGGAAAGGCTATAATACCAGTAATTTAAAAAGATATCGGCAATTTTTTCTTATCTTTCCAAAAGGTGCCCCACTGGAGCACCAATTGTCTTGGACCCATTATAAAACCGTTTTAGCTATAAAAGATGAAAATGAACGGAATTATTATTTAAATTTATGTATCTCTAATAATTTATCTAAAAATAAACTTATCGCTCAAATAAAAAGTAAAGCTTACGAGCGTTTATTAGACCCACCATCTAAAATAGAACTTTTAACCAATAATGATAACACCCCATATAATCTAAAAGAACACCTTAAAAATCCGATAATTATTAAATTATCTAAAGAAGACAAAATTTTAAAAGAAAGTGATTTACAATTAAAAATATTATCTGAATTACAAGATTTCTTCTTTGAATTAGGGGAGGGCTTTACTTTCGTTGGCAGTGAATATAAAATTAAGTATGGTTCTAAGTATTACTATATTGATTTATTATTATTTAATTTTAATTTAAATGCCTTTGTCGTGGTCGAACTAAAAACGCGAGAATTAAAAAAAGAAGACAAAGCTCAAATAGAATTTTATATGCACCTAATTGATACCACTTTAAAAAAATCTTTTCATTATCCCACAATTGGCCTGATTGTTTCCAAATATCAAAATCGCTATATTGTCTCTTTTGTAAGTTCTTCTAGCATAATTCCTATAACTTACAAATTAGTTCATAATTAACTTGTTAAAAAAAGTAATTTATAATATAATTAAAGAGGTGAAGCCTATGAATATTGATTTAGCTAAACTAACTAAACCCTTAACTATTGATGAAGATATAACAATTGATTTAAATGAATATTCCCATCATAATATTAAGGCTTTAAAAAACTTACATGTCTCTGGCACCATCGGTTATAACGCTATCGATAATTTAGCATTAGATTTACGATTAACGGGCACAATGATTCTTGAAGATAGTGTTACTTTAGAAGACATAAATTATCCTTTAGACCTAAAAATTAATGAAGAATACGAAATAAATCCCGAATTTTTGCAAGTTTACACCACAAATCAGCAAAATATACTTGATATTCTGCGTATTTTGTGGGAAAATATTGTTCTGGAAGTTCCCATGCGACTTACTACCACTAAAGATGCTAAATTATCTGGTGAAGGTTGGAGTCTCGGTAGGGAAGATAATATTGAAGAAATTGATCCAAGGCTTGCCAAATTAGCCGAACTATTAACAAAGAGGAAGGAGTGATAAAATGGCAGTTCCTTTTAGAAGAACCAGCAAAACTAAAAAAAGAATGCGTCGTACTCACCTAAAAAAAGAGGTTGGAGCATTAACTAAATGCCCTAAATGTGGAGAAACATTAAGACCCCATCGTGCATGTACTAAATGCGGCTACTACAAAGATACTGAAGTAGTTAAAGTAAATAAAGATGAAGAATAGTTAGAGTAAAATCTAGCTTTTTTAATGTCTTTTTATAGATTATTATTCTTATTTATGATATACTATATTTATTATAAAGGAGTGTTTTAAAAGTGAAGTATGATGATATTGAAAAAACACAAGATTTATTTGATTTAAGCGAAGATGTGCCATCACCGATTGAAAATATTGAGATGGAAGGGGCCGCTAAAGATACTTTAACCGATGAACTTACTTTAGGCTTAAGTCCTGATAACGCGGAAGATGAAGTAACAACTAGCCCTGATAACTCTAATGCTAAAGAAGAAGAAACCCCATCTTCTAAAAATCCTCAAGATACTAAAAAGACTAAACCTGAGAAGAAAAGCCTAAAAGCTAAATGGCAAAGCTTATCTAAAAAGAAAAAGATTCTGCTTATTGCCTCTTTAGTCTTAATATTAGTCGCTTTAATAATCGCTTTAGTTTTCCTTTTAAAAGGCGGTGATGAAGAAGAAAAAACTAAAACTTCTAAGCCTAGCGCTCCGGTTGTTATTGTTGAAGAAGAAAATTACAAATATGTCGATGGAACTTTAATTTTCTTAGATAAAGACAAAAATGAATTAGGTAAATACGAATGCCAAAATAAAGATGAAGAATTATGTTATATTGCTAATTATAGTACGGAAGACGATTTTGATACCCCTCGAAATGTCTATGAAAACAATACGGTAATTGAACGCCGGAGTACTATTTATAATGATAATTATGTTTTCATCTATGATAATAAAACCGCCAGTGGAGGTGTATCTATTCTCTATAATATTGCTGAAGAAAAAGAAGAGGGGACCTATACTACTCTAAAAGGTTATAGTGATAGTAATTATATTATCTTAAAAGATGCCTCATCTAAATATGGCGCTATTGAAATAACGGAAGATGGCATTAAAGAAAGAGTATCTTTCTCCTATGATTACTTAGGTATGTTAGATAAAAAATCTAATTTAGTCGCCAAAACTTCGGATAAATACTACATTTATAATCTAGATGGTAAAGCTTTAAGTAAAGGTCTTGCTTATGAAATTAAAAGTTATAATAAAAATTATATAGTCGTGGATGATAATGGCTATTATGTTTATGATTATAAAGGTAATTTAATTTTTGATGATAAGTTTGATTATATTTCTTTATTAGATGACTATGCTTTATTAATTGATAATGAATTATTATACGTAAGAGATTATAAAGGTAATAAATATAATGAAGAAGGTATTGATTTAAAAAGTAGCAATTACAACGAGACCAACGTTTATGATAAAGATAAAACTTTAATTGAAACTAAATATGCATTTAAAGTAGATATCGAAGAGGCAGGTTTAAGTATTACTTACAAAAATAAAAATTCGGAAAAGAATAAAATAATCAATCCTTATGAAGGTAAATTAAGTGCTAACTTAGCTTTTATGAACTACTTTGATTCTACCTTATATTTCTATAATGATGAAGAAAAAACGGAACTTTTAGGTAAATACACTTGCACTAATAAAAATATTATTGATAAAAATACGACTAAACTAACTAATTGTACTATTGCCACTGAATCTTTTTATAGCAAAAATGGAATTGAAACTGATAATAGTGCTAACTTAGGTTTATTACCAGTTTATAATAATCGCTTTGTCTTTATCGCGGATTCTATTGATTTAAATAAACCAACTATCAGTCTTTATGATTTAGAAGCCAGTAAAACAATGGTTAAATATAATAGTGTTGACGCCGGGCTTTATTCCAAAGAACAAAATTTAACCTTTGCTAATGCCGATGAATTTTACATTATGGCTGAAAACCGGAGTAATAAATATGGCGTTATTAAAATAACTGATAAAGTAAGTGGTCTAATTGCTTTTGAATATAATAACATTCAAAAATTACGGGACTATTATTTAGGTAAAACTAGTCAAGATAGTTATGTTCTTTTAAATAATTCTGGTAAAGCTGTAACCGAAAAGTTAGGCCGCGAAATAATTGATTATAACGGTACTCACTTAAAAACTTTTAAAGATAACAAATACTATGTCTGTGATTTTAAAGGCAATACCAACAATGATACGGGTTATTTAGATATTACTTTAGGTGATGACTATTATGTTTTCATAACGAATAACTATGAATTAGGTATTAGTAAATATGATAGTAAAACTGTTAGTACGAGCCTCATTACTATTGGCACTAACTATAAAGATAACTATACTGTTACTAAAAATAATGCGGGTGAATTTACTGTTACTATCAAAAGTTCTAATGAAACCTACAAGGCTAATAGTGAAGGAATATTTGAAAAAGACCAAGAACCATCTATTCCTGGCACTCCAAGTGCATAAAATACTTGCATAAATTCTAAATTTTTGCTACAATAATTTTATTAAAAACGAAGAACAAGAGGAGTAAAAAATCAAATCTTTAAAGAGAACCTTAGGTTGGTGGAAATAAGGTAAGCTAGATTTTTGAAGGTTGCTTGGGAGTTAGCAGTAATGCTCGCAAAAATAATTTGCGTTATCAATTTAAGTAAAATAGAAGGTGGTACCGTGCTTCTTTAGCACCCTTTGGTATTACCTTTTTTTAATTTAAAAAGTTAGGAGAATTAATATGTTAGAAAAAAAATATAATCATCTTGAAGTTGAAAAAGGAAAATATGAAAATTGGAAAAATCTCGGTTATTTTGAACCCAAAAAAGCGCGTGAACCTTTTTGTATAGTAATACCACCCCCTAATGTAACAGGCAAACTTCATATTGGTCATGCCTGGGATACAAGCATTCAAGACGTTTTAATCCGTTATAAAAGAATGCAAGGCTTTGAAACTTTATGGGTTCCAGGTATGGACCATGCTGGGATTGCAACTCAAGCTAAAGTTGATAAAAAACTAAAAGACATGGGTCTTAACCCTCGCGATTTATCTCGTGATGAATGGTTAAAACATGCTTGGGCTTGGAAAGAAGAATATGCTGAAAATATCCATAACCAATGGGCTAAGTTGGGTCTATCTCTTGCTTATTCTAAAGAAAGATTTACTTTAGATGAAGGCTTATCTCAAGCTGTACGCAAAGTCTTTGTCGATTTATATAATAAAGGGTTAATTTATCAAGGCCAAAGAATTATTAACTGGGACCCTGCGGCTATGACAGCCTTATCTAATGAAGAAGTAATCTATAAAGATATTCCGGGTGCTTTTTATCATCTTAAATATAAATTAGAAGATAGTGATGAATACTTAGACGTTGCGACCACTCGTCCCGAAACTTTATTTGGTGATACGGCCGTCGCTGTAAATCCTAATGACGAACGTTATCAAAAATATCATGGCAAAAAGGTTATTTTACCGATTTTAAATAAACCTATTCCTATTATTTTAGATGAACATGCCGATATGGAAAAAGGTACAGGTTGTGTTAAAATTACCCCATATCATGACCCTAATGACTATGAAGTCGGCTTAAGACATAACTTAGAAGCCATTAAATGTATTAATTTAGATGGCACTATGTCGGATACGGCTATTGGGTATGAAGGATTAGACCGTTTTATTGCTCGAGAAAAACTTATCAATGATTTAAAAGCTCAAGATTTACTTTTAGGTGTTGAATCTATTACCCATAGTGCTCCTTTTAGTGAAAGAAGTGGGGTTTTAATTGAACCGATAATCTCTAAGCAATGGTTTGTTAAAATGCGTCCTTTAGCGGACCAAGTTTTAGCTAATCAAAAAGATAAAGATAACAAAGTAAATTTTGTTCCTAAACGCTTTGAAAAGATTATGAACCACTGGATGGAAATAACCTATGACTGGTGTATTTCTCGGCAACTTTGGTGGGGCCATCGTATTCCAGCTTGGTATAAAGATGATAAAATCTATGTTGGCATGGAAGCACCTAAAGAAGATGGTTGGGTTCAAGATGAAGACGTCCTAGATACCTGGTTTTCTAGTGCTTTATGGCCATTTTCTACTTTAGGCTGGCCTAATAATACGCCTGATTTAGCGAGATATTACCCCAATAATGTCTTAGTAACGGGTTATGATATCATTCCTTTCTGGGTTAATCGTATGACTTTCCAAGGCTTAGAATTCTTAAAAAAACGTCCTTTTAAATATTGTTTAATTCATGGTTTAATTCGAGATAAAGAAGGCCGCAAAATGTCTAAAAGTCTCGGTAATGGCATAGACCCGATGGATATGTGTGATAAATATGGCGCTGATGCTCTAAGATTTTATCTAACTACTGCTGTATCTAATGGTATGGATTTAAAATTTGATGAAGAAAATTTAAAATCAACTTGGAATTTTATCAATAAATTATGGAATGCTTCTCGTTTTGTTTTAATGAATATTGAAGATATTGATATTACTACCGAGTTAAATTATAAAACTATCGATAAATGGATTTTAACGAGATACAATGAAACCCTAAAGAATGTTACCAAATACATGGATAAATTTGAACTAAACAATGCCGGTAATGAAATCTATAATTTTATTTATAATGATTTCTGTGATAATTACATTGAATTTGCTAAATTTAGTTTAACTGATAGTACCACTAAAAATGTCTTAAGAGAAGTCTTAATGGGAGTTTTAAAAATGCTTCATCCCTTTATGCCTTATGTAACCGATGAAATATATAGTAAAATTCCTTATGTTACCGAAAATATCATGATAAGTTCTTATCCTACTTATAATAAAAAAGCAGTCTTTAAAGATGAAGCTTTAAAAATAACTGATTTAATTGAATTTATTAGAATGTATCGTAAAGTTGTTCAAGAAAATCATATGACTAAATCTTTACAAGTTAAATTTAATAATGATAGTGATTATGAACTTTTAATTAAAATGCTTAAAATAAATAATATTACTTCTGATACTTTAGATATTCCTAGTTATAATGTTGCCTATAAAGACTATGATTTAACTATTTATTATGAAAAAGAAGTAACGGAAGCTGATAAACTTGCTTTGGCAAAAGAAATTGCTACTTTAGAAGTGTCTATTAAAAAACGACAAAATTTACTTAATAATAACAACTTTGTAAGTAAAGCTCCCGCCGAGTTAGTTAATGAAGAACGTTCTAAACTTGCTTTAGAAGAAGAAAAATTAAAGAAATTAAAAAATTAATTGTTATTTTAGCAAAATAGTTATATAATTATTTTGCTATTCTGTCTCCGTAGCTCAGTAGGATAGAGCGATTGCCTCCTAAGCGATAGGTCGGCAGTTCGATTCTGCCCGGGGACACCAAATGTTAAATCTAGGAAACGTACTTTTATTAAGTACGTTTATTTCTTTTTAAAATATTTTTAAAAACTCTAGCTTAATTTGTCGATATATGGTATTATTTATAATAAGAATAGGTGGTTAACATGCGAAATACTTTAATCTTATTAGGAACTTTTTTTCTTTTCTTTTTCGGACTAAACACTGTAAATGCTAGTGTTGTATATGGTAATGGTGTTGGTCTTAAATGTGGCGTTACCAATAAAGTAACGGGCCTTCAAACTTGTGATTTAGGCTTTGAAATAACCGAAAAAGCGGCTTCTTCTTTTAATACTATTACAGTTACTTTTACCACCATTAATTCTTCTTTTACCCAAAATGATATTGCCTTAGAAGATACTTGGCGTTTAACTCCTAATGAGGAATATGTTTATACTTTCACCACGACCGAGACTCGTTTTGAAGTAGGCTATCATAAAATTGCCACTATCACTGTTCATAAAGATTTAACCGCCTCTAAATGTG
>CANQHB010000008.1 GCA_947623755.1 uncultured Bacilli bacterium
GATAATTTAAAAATAGAAGAATTTAATTTAAGTCAAGTTGTTTTAGAAGTTATGGATAAATATGAAATATTAAAGACCACCGAAAATTATCAATTTATCGTCGATGTCCCGGATAAAGCCATGGTAAAGGCAGATAGACAAAAAATTATGCAAGTTATTTATAATTTAGTTAATAATGCAATTAATTATACAGGACCGGATAAAAAAGTAATGGTGACGGTAAAAGCAACTAAAAAAGAATACATAGTAGAAATTAAAGATACCGGTAAAGGAATAAAGAAAGAAGAAGTTCCTTATATTTGGGATAAGTATTATAAGAGTGAGAAAAAACACCAAAGAAATGTCGTTTCAACGGGAATTGGATTATCGATTGTAAGAGAGATACTAGCTAAACACAAATTTGCTTATGGAGTTAAGAGCAAAGAAAAAGAAGGGACAACATTTTACTTTAAAATAAAGCGATAGTGTCAAGTGCTTTTACTTTCACTAAATAATCACACACTTTTCACATACAAATAGTATACTTTAGTTATGAAAGGAGAAGTGATAAGTTAATTTTATTAAACATACACACTTTATAAGACAATCAAAAATAATAACATATAAACTCAAACTCACACTTTAAAGAGAAGGACTTAAGCTTCTCTTTTTTTGGAAAATATTGGGAGGAATTACTTTTAATTTAGGCTAATTTATGGTATTATTTTAAAGATGAGGGATGTGGGGAAATGCAAACATTTATTTTTGGACATAGAAATCCAGATACAGATAGTGTATGTGCTAGTATAGCTTTATCATATTTAATGAATGAAGAAGGTAAAAATACGGTTCCAAAAGTTTTGGGCCATATTAATATGGAAACAAAGTTTGTTTTAGATTATTTTGGAATTAAAGAACCAGATTATTTAAATGATACTAAAGTTAGAATTAAAGATATTAAATATAATAAAAAAGCAATTATTAATGAAAATGATTCAATTTTAAAAGCGTTTAATTTTATGCAAAAACAAAATATTACGGGGATTCCGTTAGTTGATGATAAGAA
Source organism: uncultured Bacilli bacterium (assembly GCA_947623755.1). Classification (GTDB taxonomy): domain Bacteria; phylum Bacillota_I; class Bacilli_A; order RF39; family UBA660; genus Caccenecus. The sequence continues at coordinate 1,046 of CANQHB010000008.1, forward strand.
ATGTTTAACGGGATTTGTGACTTTAAAAGAAATTGCTAAATATTTAATTAGTGGAAATAAAGATATTGTTGATACAAGTTATGATAATGTTTTAAATAGTATTGAGGGTAAAGAAATATTAAAATTTAATCAAGATATTAATGGAAATGTAATGGTGGCCTCTTACCAATCGAAGACTTTACAAGAAGAAGTTTTGCTTACTAATGATGATATTTTAATTGTTGGGGACCGTTTTAAAGTTATAGAGTATGCGATTAATGCGAAAGTTAAGTTAATTGTCTTAACTGGTAATCATGAATTTCCCAAGAAATTAATTAAGAAAGCCGAAAAAAATCGGGTTAATGTTATTAGTAGTAAGTTAAATAGTTTAGATACAGCCAATAAAGTTATTTTAAGTAATAGAATTAAATCAATTAATATGAATGCTAAACCGGTTACGGTTAATAGTAAAGATTATCGGACCGATTTTCTGGGTTTAGCTTCTAAAACCGGACATACAAATTATCCAGTGGTTAATAATAAAAATGAGTGCTTGGGACTGCTTAAGGTTACGAGTGCTGATAATTATAATAAACAAAAAGTTATTATGGTAGACCATAATGGGATGGCCCAAAGTGCCATTGGAATTGAAGAAGCCGAAGTAATTCAAATAATTGACCATCATAATTTAAGTAGTATTGGGACAAATGTACCAATTAATTTTAGAAGTATGCCGGTGGGGTGTACTTGTACAATTATTTTTAATATGTTCCAAGAGCGAAAAATGGCCATTCCGAAACATATTGCCGGGTTAATGCTTAGTGCTATTTTATCGGATACATTGGTGTTTAAAAGTCCTACTACAACGGAAGAAGATATATTTGCCGCTAGTAAACTTGCTAAGCTTGCTAAAGTAAATATTGATGATTATGGTTATCAAATGTTTAAAGCTGCTTCAAGTATTAAAGGTATCAGTGTTAGTGATTTAATTAATCAAGATTTTAAATCTTATATTGTGGGTAATTATGAACTAGGTATTTCGCAAGTTATGACAATGGATTTTCAAGAAATAGAAGAAAATATTGAAGAATACATTAATAAATTAGATGAACTTAAAAGAGGTAATTATATTTGTGCAGTTTTATTTATTACGGATGTTTATAAAAATGGTTCATATGTAATTTATAATAGAGATAGTGAAGATATAATTGCCGATGCTTTTGATTTAAAACAAGTATATGAGGGTGTTTATATCGATAATTTAGTTTCAAGAAAGAAACAAATGCTTCCAGCTTTGCTTGAAGTTATTGAAAAAAGAGTATAATTTAGGAATTTTATAAAATCTTAAAGGTAAGTGGGTGAAAAAGTGAAAGCATTAATTACGGGGGCCTCTTCGGGATTAGGAAGAGATATGGCCAAAACATTAGATAGCATGGGGTATGAAGTGTTTTTAGTTGCTAGAAGAGAAGAGAGACTGCAAAGTTTACAAAAAGAACTTAAAAATAAAAGTCAGATTATTCCGATGGATTTAGCAAGTGAAGATAATGTTTATGAGCTTTATCAGAGACTTAAAAAAGAAGATATTAGCTTTGTCATAAATAATGCGGGATTTGGTTTGTTTGGCGAATTTGTCGAGACGGATTTAGATACCGAACTTAAAATGATAGATTTAAATATTAAGACTTATCATATTTTAACAAAATTATTTTTAAAAGATATGGTAAAAAAGAATCGTGGCTATATTTTAAATGTTTGTTCCAGTGCCGGTTTTATGGCTGGGCCTCGGCTTAGTACCTATTATGCGACTAAAAATTATGTAACCAAATTAACGATGGCAATTAATGAAGAGTTACGCCAGAAAAAAAGTAAAGTAGTAATAAGTGCTTTGTGTCCTGGTCCGGTTAAGACAGAATTTAATCAGGTAGCGCAAGGGAATTTTCAAGTTAAAGGGGCAGATTCTTCGAAAGTGGCAAGGTATGCCATTAAGAAAACTTTAAAGGGGAAAATGCTTATTGTGCCAACTTTGTTTATGAAGTTAACATTATTCTTTAATAGGTTTGCACCACACCGCTTAGCCCTAATTGTTGCTTATCATTTTCAAAAAAGAAAAACGAAATTTAATAAATAATTTGTTGTTTTGTATTCTTAAATGTGTTATTATATTGATAGTATAAAAGGAGTTAATTAGGGTGGCAGAATTAGAGCAACATTTTAAAGTCGACTATAAAAATGCCATAGCGGATAAGAAAGCGGAATTTAGGGGAAGTAAGTATCGAATTACAATTTTAACGGAAAGACTAATTCGTTTTGAATATGATGCTAATGGGACATTTTTTGACCATCCAACGGAATTTGCAAGATTCCGGAATTTTAAAGTGCCTGAATTTCAAGTCCAAGAAAATGATAAAACGCTAGTTATTCAAACGAAATATTTTGTTTTACAATATGTAAAAGATAAACCTTTTGAAGGACCAAAGTACGCTCCAGACCAATATTTAAAAGTAGGGTTAATGAATAGTGATAAAATTTGGTATTTTAATCATCCGGAAGCCCGAAATTTTGGAAGTTTAAAATCATCTTTGGATAAAGGAATTAAGGGAAACTTAGAAAAAGGATTGTATTCAACGGATGGGTTTGTATCTTTTGATGATTCCAAAAGTTTAGTATATATGGAAGATGGTTTTTTAGTAAAACCGACCACTAAAAGGATAGATACTTACTTATTTATTTATCGAAGAGACTTTGGGTTATGCTTAAGAGATTATTATATGCTTACAGGATTTCCACCATTAATTCCTAGATATGCTTTAGGTATTTGGTGGAATAAAGATGTTATTTATTCCTTTAATGATTTAAAGAAGTTATTAAAGGCTTTTAATAGTCATGAAATTCCCGTATCAGTGTTCTTATTAAATGAATTTTGGCATATGAAAGATAAGAGGGATTTAAATAAATTTAAAACGGGGTTTACATTTGCAAAAGAACTTTTCCCAGACCCTTATGAGTTTACAACTTATATGCATGATAGAGGGGTTAGAATAGGGCTTAATATTAATCCGACGGAAGGAATTAATGAACACGAGGAAAAATTTAGAGCAATTGTGACAGAACTAGGTTTAATTAATACCCGAAATATTCCTTTTAATGCTTTTGATAAGACTTTTATTGCTATTTATTTTAAAGATTTAATTAAACCATTAGATAGTTTTGGTGTAGATTTTTATTGGTTAGATGGGAAAATGGATTTGGCTAGTTTAAAAGCTTTAAATCATTACCATTTTGTAAATTATTTAAAAGATAATCGAGTAAGACCAATGTTATTTTCAAGAAATAGTGTAGTGGCTTCTCACTTAAATGGAGTGCATTATTCCGGACAAACCCAAGTTAGTTTTGATACTTTAAATTATTTGCCATCTTTTAATTCGAGCGCAAGTAATATTGGAGTTTCTTGGTGGAGCCATGATATTGGAGGATTTAAAGGGGGCATGGAAGATAGTGAACTTTACATTCGGTATGTGGAGTTAGGAACTTATAGCCCAATATTTAGATTTGCGTGTGAAAGAGGACACTATTATAAAAGAGAACCGTGGGCTTGGGATGTAAAAACATATACTATTGCAAAATTTTATTGTAATTTAAGACATAGATTAATTCCTTATTTATATACGGAAAATTATAAATATTATAAAACCGGATTACCTTTAATTCAACCGCTTTATTATAGTTATCCGGAGATATATGATGAGCCATCTTATAAGAATGAATATTATTTTGGTAGTGAATTGTTAGTAAAACCGATTACGAAAAAACAAGATAATGTTATGAATAGATGTGTAGAGCAAATATTTTTACCAAAAGGAACTTGGTATGATTTTAAAACCGGAAAGAAATTTCCAGGAAATAAAAGATATGTGGCTTTTTATAAAGATGAAGATTATCCGGTATTTGCGAAGAGTGGGTCAATCATTCCTCTTGCTATTCTACCAGAAAATATTAATGACCCAAATCCTCCTAAAGCGATGGAAATACATGTTTTCCCAGGACGGAGTAATGTGTATAAATTATATGAAGATGATGGAATTTCAAGACTTTATGAAGATGGGTATTATATTGTAACCGCGATTGATTATAATTATTTAGCTAATAACTATACTTTAATTATAAGACCAATTGAAGGGAAAGCGGGAATTATTCCGAAAATTAGAAATTATAAGATTAGATTTAGAAATACAAGAGAAGCAGAAAATGTTAAAGCATATATAAATGGCACAGAAATACCAGTGGAATCTTATAGTGATGACGTAGATTTTATAGTGGATGTTAAAAATGTGCCAACGACTGCACAATTAACGGTTAATTGTAAAGGAAAAGATATTGAGATAGACGCCGTAAGACTTATTAATGAAGATATTAATTCCATTATTAGTGACGCAAAAATTCCAACGGATTTAAAAGAAAGAATTGCCGCGATTATGTTTAGTACTATGGATGTTAATAAAAAGAGAATTGCGATAAGGAAATTAAAAAGACGGGGTTTAAAGGATATTTTTATTCGAATGTTTATAAAACTACTTGAATATGTTGCCGAAATTTAGTAAAATAGGATAAATACGTGGAAAAAAAGAGTATTAGTAACTTATTTTAACAATAGAGAACTTGTGGATGGTGAAAACAAGGGTTAAAGGGTTATGAACTTGCTTTTTGGAGTATTAGGGTTAGTTGCCATATAGACTAGATAAAGTGAGAAATAAAGGTGGTACCGCGAAGTAATTCGCCCTTAAAAGTGGCCACCTTTTTTATTTTTGGAGGAGTTATGAATAGTTATTTAGAAAGTTTAATTGTATTTTTAGTCCTGTTTGGGGTAATATTTTTAGTGGATTACTTTGTGATTAATCGCCGAAAATTATATTTGATAATTAATAAAGGGGTTACGAAAAAAGGAAAAAAGAAAAAAATTAAAAATATTGGAGAATTAGATTATTTAAGAGTTAAATTTGATTTAGATAGTAAAAAAATGCCTAAGAAAAGAATGATATTATGGATATCAATAATTAATAGTTTTATTATTTCTTTTACTTCATGTATTATTTTACTTATTCCTATTGATTTAATTTGGCAATTACTTATTGCTTTTGTAATATTATTTGCCCTTATATATTCTTTATATGAAATATATGGAAGACATTTAAAAAAGCAAGAATTAAAACTGAAAAAGAAAAATTAGAAAGAGTGATTTTATGAAAACAGCGGAAATTGAAAAAAAATGGCAGAAAATATGGCAAGATGGCCATTATTTTGAAGCAAAAAATGATAGTGATAAAGAAAAGTATTATATTTTAGTAGAATTTCCTTATCCAAGTGGGTCAGGATTACATGTAGGGCATGTACGGAGTTATTCAGCGTTAGACGCCATGGCCAGAATGAAAAGAATGCAGGGATATAATGTTTTATTTCCAATGGGTTGGGACGCTTTTGGAGCGCCGGCTGAACAATATGCAATAAAAAATCATATATATCCTGCGGAGGCAGTTAAGGAAAATATTAAGACTTTTAAAGGACAGATAATGGATTTAGGAATGTCTTTTGATTGGTCAAGAGAATTTGCCACCACGGACCCAGAATATTATAAATGGACTCAATGGCAGTTTTTACAATTTGTAAAAAAAGGAATGGCTTATAAAGCCGAAAAAGAAATTAATTGGTGTCCTAATTGTAAGACTGGTTTATCAAATGAGGACGCGGCCGGGGGCGTATGTGAAAGATGTGGTTCGGTAGTTACCAAAAAACTTAAAAGTCAATGGATTTTAAAAATGAGTAGCTATGCGGAAAGATTATTAGATGGTTTAAAGGATACAGAATTTGAGGAACGAATTAAGTTAGCCCAAATAAATTGGATTGGAAAAAGTATTGGGGCCGAAGTTGATTTTAAATTAAAAGATACTGAGGATGTTTTAAAAGTATTTACAACACGTTGTGATACATTATTTGGAGCAACTTTTATGGTTATGTCCCCAGAACATCAATTTTTAACAAAATATAAGAAGCGGATTAAAAATATTAAAGAAGTTGAGGCTTATCAAGAAGAAGCAAAATTAAAGAGTGAAATTGAAAGAACCGACGTAACAAAAGATAAAACGGGAGTTAAAATTGAAGGTTTAGTAGCAATTAATCCGGTAAATAATCAAGAAGTTGAGATTTGGATTAGTGATTATGTTTTAGCTTCTTATGGAACCGGAGCAATTATGGCTGTACCGGCGCATGATGAAAGAGACTATGCTTTTGCTAAGAAATTTAATATTCCAATAATCCCGGTAATTGAAGGGGGAGATATAGAAAAAGAAGCTTATGTAGGCGATGGACTACATATTAATTCCGGCTTTTTAGATGGTTTAAATAAAGAAGAGTCCATTAATAAAATGTTAGAATTTTTAGCCGAAAAAAAGGTAGGTAAAAAGACAACTAATTATCGGTTACAAGATTGGATTTTCTCACGGCAAAGATTCTGGGGAGAACCTATTCCAATGATTTATTGTGATGATTGCGGATGGGTACCAGTACCAGAAGAAGAATTACCGGTATTACTACCAACTGTTGCACATTATGAACCAACCGATACTGGAGAGTCACCACTAGCGAATATTACCGATTGGGTAAATACCCCTTGTCCAAAATGTGGAAAAATGGCTAAAAGAGAAACCGATACTATGCCAAATTGGGCTGGTTCTAGTTGGTATTGGCTTCGCTATATGGACGCTCATAATGATAAAGAATTTGTGGGACAAGACGCTTTAAAATATTGGGGAATGGTAGATTATTATAATGGTGGAATGGAACATGCGACTAGACATTTACTTTACGCAAGATTTTGGCACCAATTCTTATATGACCAAGGCTTAGTGCCAACCCCAGAACCATTTAAAAAGCGGGTAGCGCATGGCATGATTTTAGGTTCTAATGGCGAAAAAATGAGTAAGAGTAGAGGAAATGTTATAAATCCAGATGATATGGTTAAATTATATGGGGCCGACGCTCTTAGGTGTTATGAATTATTTATTGGGGATTATGAAAAAGATGCTGCTTGGAGTGATAATGGTCTTAAAGGTTGTAAAAGATTCCTAGATAGAGTAGAAAGATTAAAAGATAAACTTGAAGATAAGGATAGTTATACTCCAGAATTAGAAAGTATTATTCATAAAACAATTAAAAAAGTTACAAATGATTTAGCGAATATGAAATATAATACCGCAGTTTCTAGTTTAATGATTTTAACTAATGCTTTTGAAGAAGTAAAGACAATAACTAAAAAAGATTATCAAACATTATTAGTCCTTTTAAATCCGATTGCACCACATATTACCGAAGAATTAAATGAACAAATTGGGTTTAAAACTAAAATAGTAGAAATGAAATGGCCTAGTTATGACGAGGCTAAGACTGTAAGTGATGAAGTAACTATTGGTGTTCAAGTTAATGGTAAATTAAGAGGAGAAGTTACTATTAATGTTTCAGAAGATAGTGAAAGTATTAAAGCAAAGGCTTTAGAAAATGAAAATGTTAAAAGACATATTGAAGGTAAAGAAATAGTTAAAGTTATTGTTATTCAGGGGAAAATCGCTAACATTGTAGTTAAGTAAAATAGGACGATTTTTGACAAAAACAGCTATTTATGATATAATTATGATATATCAGAGGTAAAAAGGGGATATTTTCTGGTATAATAGGAAATTGTTTAGGGGGAAAAAGTTTTGGTTGATAAATTAATTAGGGGACGAATTGTAGAAATTTTAGTGGTAGTTTCTTTAGTTTTAGCTTCTATTCCAGTTTGGAATCATTTTGATGAACATATGAAGGAAGCTGATATTTTAACTTTAGAAGATTACAATTGGAGTTTAAACTCATAGTTTAATAGAAATTTTTAAACAAAGTGATAAAATACTATTGTATTTTATCCTTTTTTTATGGTATTATTATACTATGGTGATAGTATATGAAAGTAAAGGATATTATCAAGAAACAGACAACCATAATTGCCATAGCTGTGGTATTGGTCGCAGTCGCGGCGATTAGCGTCAGTTATGCAGTTTTCTTTGACGTTAAAAGTAATGGAGAAAACCAAGTAATTACCGCGGGAACATTAAAGTTGACATTATCTAATTTTAATGCTTTAGATTTATCTACTCCAATGAGTACAGAAAATGGCGAAAAATCTGCAGGTGTGACATATACTGTTCAAAATACGAATAGTAATTTACCAGCGACATATTCAATATATATTTATGCTGATTCTGCTAATACTTTAGATACTGGTTATATAAAAATTAAAATAGATGGTCAAGACACAAAAGTGCTAAATACTATTCAAGATGATAATAGTCTTACGACAGAGGAAAAGAATGGTAAGACGTACTATAAAATAGATTCTGGTACTGTTGAAGCTGGTAAAAGCTTAGCAAGTAAAAATTTAAAAGTATGGATTGATGAAGACTTAATAACTGATGAACTTGAAGGAAAAAAGGTAGATTTAAAATTATATATAGTTAGTGAAGTTGATGAAACAAAGGATGTAGTATCAACACCATAGTAAAGTAAGTGTTAGAATGTGTAAAGCATTCTTTTTTTTGAAAAAAATTAAAAATTACAGATTTTATATTTTCTGTAAGCAGATTTTATAAAATCTGTTGATTTTGGGTGCAGAAATTATAAAATCTGCTAGCCAATTTTATAAAATTGGAAATTTGACAATATTAGTTTTTTGTATTATGATTATAGCATAGAAAAGGAGCGAACATATGTATAAAGATGATTTGGAAAATGTAGAAATTTATTTTCTTTGTGATAGAAAGGATATGGACTTGGTTGATGTGTATTATGATAGAGACTTAAATATTCATTATTGGTATTTTAATGCCCATTTGGCATATTTACATTGGAAAAATGGATTTAAGAATATGCCTTTGGGAGAACTTACAAAAATGTTACTTACCGTCGCGGCTAGTAGATATGTGCTATATCAAATAGAAAATGAGCTATATAAAAATAAAAGGGAGTATAAAGTTTTAGTTAAAGATTTAACAAAGTTAGAGCCTTTAATTAAAGATTTTATTCAAGAAAATGAAATATTACAAAAACTATAAAAAAATTACTTAAAAAATAAGTAATGAGCCATTTGTTTAATATAGGCAAAAATTTCATCAAGACTTTTGTTAATTTCGCCTTTAAAATACTGGATAATTAAGTTTATTGTACCATTAGAGAAGAAAAGTATATTTAGATATTCGTAAGGGTTAGATAAATTTTTAGTTAAAGCTGTGGCTATTTTTTTATCAAGCTTTTTCATGAAAAGCATAGCTTCATTAGAAGATGATAGCTTGGAATAGATAACTTCATTTTCTTTTAAATAATCAAATATTTGGTCTAAGTAAATATCTAAATCTTTTTCATTATTGATAATTATTTCATTTTTAAAGACGGTTTCAAGAATTTCTTCTTGGAATGTGGAAGCTACATCATAAATATTATCAAAGTGAGCATAAAAAGTGCCACGAGTAATATTAGCGCGTTTTACTAATTCGGTTACTGTTATATTTTCAATAGATTTTTTTTCTTCCATTAATTCCACAAAAGTTTTTTTGATTAAATTAATAGTTTTTTTAGAAGAGGAGTTAATCCCTTTTAATTTCATAAAAATCACCTAATATCATTATAACATATTTTAAACAAAAATGCTACTGTTGTATAAATTTAGACAATGTTTAGTGATTTGTAGTTCATTTTTTGAGAATAGAGGAGTACAATAAGGTGTGCTTTAAAAAAGAAAGAGGTTAAATATGAAAAAAATTACTGATTTTATTGTGGACCATAGATATTTTATTCTAACTTTTTTTATTGTTTTAGCGGGAGTTTGCGCGTTTTTAGCTAGTAAGGTTAATATTAATCGCGATATTTCTTTTTATATGCCAAAAACTTCCGATACAAGTATTGGGAAAAAGATTATGGATAAAGAATTTGCCCAAGAAGATAAAAGTACTTTAAATATTATGTTTTATAATTTAAAAGAAGAAGATAAGAATAAAATATATAACGATTTAGAGGAAATGAAAGGAGTAGAAGAAGTATTATATGATACGACCTCTACTTATAATAAAGATGGTTATACTTTATATGTTATGACAATAGATGGGAATAAAGATTCTAAATTAGCTAAAGATATTTATAATGATATTCATAAAAAATATGAAAATTATGAAATATATACTGGAGGAGAAGTGGATGAAGAAAATAAAGTTATTCTTCCAACATGGATTGTTGGGTTAGCAATATTTTGTGCATTAATCATTTTAGTGATTATGTGTGATTCCTACTTAGAACCAATATTATTTTTAATAGCAATTGGACTTGCAGTTATTTTAAATAAAGGAACAAATATAATGTTTTCGTCAATATCAAGTATTACGAATGCGATTGCAGCGATATTACAACTGGCTTTGTCGATGGATTATTCAATAATGCTTATTAATAGATATCGACAAGAAAAAGAAACGGAAAAAGACGATGTAAAAGCGATGAAAAAAGCTCTATTAGATTCTTTTTCATCAATATCAAGTAGTTCTGTTACAACTATTGTAGGACTTCTAGCTTTAGTATTTATGAGTTTTACAATTGGAAAAGATTTAGGGTTAGTACTTGCTAAAGGAGTTTTATTTAGTTTACTTACGATTTTTACTTGTTTACCAGCGCTTATTTTAATGTTTGATAAATGGATTATAAAAACTAAAAAGAAAAGTCCGGTAATTAAGCTAGATTTTTTAGGAAGATTTGCCTATAAATTTAGATATTTAGGAATAATTTTATTTGTCCTTATTTTGGGTGGAAGTTATATTTTAAAAGATAATTTGAAGATTTTATATACTGATTCTGAAAACGATAAAATTGAACAAGTTTTTAAAGTTAATAATGAAATGGCAATTATTTATAAAAATGAATATGAAGAGCTAGTTAATGATTATGTAAAAACAATTGAGGACAATCCTAATATCGATGAGATTTTAGGAAATGGAAATACAATTAATGAGGCTTTAAGGGAAGAAGACTTAAAAGATAAACTTAAAGAATTAGGTTCTAATACCGATATAGAAGACTATTTATTAAAAATTATATATTATCATTATTATAATCCAAAAGAAAATAATAAAATAAACTTGGAAGATTTAGTAAGTTTTATTAAAAATAATGTTTATAATGTTCAAGATATGAATGCTAAATTATCGAAGAATGATAAATTAAATATAGATAAATTGGAGAATTTTAGTAAAAAAGAAGAAATTACAAAATTACGAACTAAAAAAGATATTGCTAGTATGTTTAACATGAAAGAAGAATTAGTTGATGATTTAGAAGTTTATTATAATGCTAAAGGGATAAAGATAAAATTAACTTTGCCGGAATTTGTTAATTTTATGAATAATTATGTTGTAAAAAGTAAGTATGCTAGTAATTTAGATAAAAATGCCATAGCAAGTTTAAACTTATTAAGTAATTATATGGATAAGGAATTAATAAGTAAAGAATTAACCGAACAAGAAATGGCAAAATTGTTAGGAATAGATGAGAATTTAGTTAATAATTTATATCTTTATTATGAAAGTTTAAGTAAGATAGATAAAAAGTTATCGTTAAATGAATTTAGTGAATTTATGATAAATGTAGTGTTAGCTAGTGATACTGAAGACTTTGATGAGATTACAATAAATAAATTAGAAATGATTAATACTTTAAGTAATTTAGAGGTTATTAATAAAGAAATAAATTATGAAGAAATGAGTGCATTGTTAGGGGAAGATGTTAATAATATTAAAATGCTTTATAGTATAGTAAGCCCTAATAGTACGGTAATATCACCTTATCAATTTGTTAATTTAATATTAAATAATCCTAATTTAGTAAATATATTACAGGATAATAGTAATAAACTTAAGATGGCTAATTTGATAATGGAAAGTGCCTTAAATAATAAGAGCTATAGTTATCAAGAGATAGCTAATGCTTTTGGGTTAGAAGAAGCGCAAGTTAAAAATATTTTTACGTTATATTTAAGTGTTAATAATGAAATAAAAATTAAGCCAATTAATTTAGTTAATTTTATCTTAGAACATAAGAATGAGGCAATGCTTACAAATATAGTAGATAAAAATATGGAAGATAATTTAGTTTTATTACAAACAGTAATGAAATCAGTGGAAAATCAAGAAAAATATGACGCTTCAAACTTAGGAAATATGTTAAATATAAAGATGGAAGATATGACTTTACTATATTCTTTATATAATATTAAATATCAAAATAAAGAAGTAAAAATGTCATATCAAGAATTTGCAGAATTTTTAATTCAGGACGTAATTACAAATAAAAAATATGCTAGTAATTTAGATAGTGAAAAAATAGCTAAAATAAAAATGGTTAATACTATAATTAATGATAGTTTAAATAAAAAACAATATACCAAAGAAGAATTAGATAAAAACCTTCGAGTTTTAGCTCCAGATTTAGATAAAGATTTAATAGAAACATTGTATATTTATTATGGTAGTGTAAATAATTATGATAATAATTGGAAATTAACGGTAAGTAAGTTTATTAACTATTTGAATGAAACTATTTTAAAAGATAAAAGATTTGATGATTATATAAAAAGTGATACAAGAAAAGAAATAATTGAGGCCCAAAAAACTGTTAATGATGCTTATAGCAAATTAGTTGGAGAAAATTATTCAAGAATTGTTCTTAATACAAAGTTTAATCCGGAAGATGAAGAAGTATTTAATTTTATTAAAGATATTAAAACTAAATTAAATAAAAAAGATATCTATGTAATAGGTAATTCGCCGATGGCTTATGAGATGAGTCTTACTTTTCAAGATGAGCTTAATTTAATTACTGTTTTAACGATTGTTTTCATTTTTATAGTAGTTTTAGTAACATTTAAAAAGTTCTTAGTGCCAGTTATATTAGTTTTACTTATTCAAACAGCGGTATTTTTAACAATGGTTATACTAACATTAGAAGGAGGAAGTGTGTATTTTATTGCATTATTAATAGTTCAAAGTATTTTAATGGGAGCCACAATTGATTATGCAATATTATTTACTTCTTATTATGAAGAATTTAGAAAGAATAAGGGAATAAAAGAATCTTTAATTGGGGCTTATAATAGTTCAATTCATACAATTCTTACAAGTGCTTCTATATTAACTTTAGTTACCTTAGTTGTAGGGTATTTTGGTTCAGCAATATCGGCCAAAATATGTATTACGATTTCACAGGGAACATTATGTTCAACTTTGTTAATACTATTTATTTTACCGATGGTAGAGGGTTGTTTTGATAAGTTAATAATTAAAAAATAAAAGTTTTCTTAGGAGAACTTTTTATTTTAGGGAAATTTTGCTATAATTAAGAGGGGAATACTATGAAAAAAACATTGCTGATAATTAGTGGTTTTATGGTTATTGGTTTGGTAGGAATAATTATTTTCTTTAGACCTAAATATAAAGATAATACGAATGAGATAATGAAAATAATAAAAACTAGTGATATTACAGAACTAGTTAAAGAAATAAATAAACCATTAATTAATGAAGAATTAGAACCAATCCTTAAAAAATATGTGGATTTTAAAAATATTTTATATAAAGCTAATAGACCTTTGCCTTTTGATGGAAGATATATACCTCAGGGAATAACAGTAGTAGATAATGATATTTTAATTACAGCTTATGATGGATTAGAGGAAGATAATTCTAAATGCTATATATTAGATATGTTTGGGAATTTAAAAAAAGTGGTGGATTTAAAGAGCAAAACGCATGCGGGAAGTATTGGTTATGATACTAACAATAATCTTATTTGGATTCCAGAAGAAAAAGGCATTTTAAATGCTTATGATAAAGATAATTTTTTAAATGGCCAAGAAGTAGATTATAAATATCAATTTAAAGATATTGGTGAAGGGTTATTAAATTATAAAAATAAACAAGAAAATGATTTAGCTTATTTAACTATTGATGGTAATAGTTTGTTTGTAGGTAGTTTTGGATATCAACAAGCAGGAATCGTAAAAGAATATAAAATAAAAAAGGATAAAGAAATTAGTTTAGAATATGTGAATAGGTTTAAAGTTCCAGATAAAGTCCAAAGTATAGCTTTTTATCAAAAGGGACAAAATAAATATTTATGGTTAGGAAGGTCATATGGCCGAAATAGAGAATCATTTTTGGATATATACCTTTATAAGGAAGATATAACTAGTTATAATGAAGAAGCAAGAATAGGTAGGGTAGTGTTACCATCCATGATGGAACAAATAACTATTGTAGATAATAAAGTTTATACTGTTTTTGAATCAATGGCTTGGAAATATGAAGAAAGCCTGGATAAAAATGGCTATGTTAACGTCTTTTTATTAGATAAAATTCTTGATATAATTAATGTGAGGTGATAATTATGAACTTATCAAAGTCGAAGTATTGCATGGCGGTTCAATGTTTAAAAATGCTTTGGTTAAATGAAAACAAACCAGAAGTAAAAAAAGAGATAGATAATGAATCTGTACTAGATAACGGAATTGAAGTAGGAATAAAAGCGAGAGAGTTATTGGGAGAACATGTAAATATTTCCTTTAACAAAGATTTACAAGTTATGATAAAGGAAACTAAAGAATATTTGAAGAAAGATAATATTGTAATTACCGAGGCCTCTTTTGGAGATAATAACAATTTTTGTAGTGTGGATATTTTAAGAAAAAAAGGGGATAAATTAGAGATTTATGAAGTTAAAAGTGCAACAGAGATAAATGATATTTATTATGATGATTTAGCTTATCAAGTTATGGTCGTATCAAGCTTAGGATATAATGTTAGTAAAGCGCTACTTGTATATATTAATAGTAAATATGAAAGAAAAAAGGAACTTGAACTAGATAAATTATTTAAAGTCGAGGATGTTACAAAAAAGATTAATGAAAAACTAGATGAAGTTAAAAATAATTTAGAAGAGATAAAGGAAAGCATGAAGCGAAAAAATGAACCAAGCCAAAAAATTGGTATGCATTGCTTTACACCATATGAGTGTCCATTTTTTGATTACTGTACAAAATCTTTACCAGAAAATAATGTTTTTAAAATTAGAAGAATGCCCGTAAAAAAGAAATTAGAATTATATAATAAAGGGGCAATAAGTTATGATGAGTTATTAAAAGAAGATATAGATACAAAATTTAGACAACAAATAGATTTTGAATTAAAGGCTTTAAGACCGGATATTAAGAGGAAAGAAATAAAAAAATTTTTAAAACAGTTAAGTTATCCTTTATATTTTTTGGATTTTGAAACTTTTCAACAGGCTATACCAAAATATGAAGGAGTAAGACCTTATATGCAAATACCTTTTCAATATTCTTTACATTATATTTTACAGGAGAAGGGAGAAGTAGAACATAAGGAATTTTTAGCTGAAGCAGATATTGACCCAAGAAGAAGTCTAGCCGAAAAGTTAGTAGAAGATATTCCTTTAAATGTGACTACTTTAGCATATAATATGAGTTTTGAAAAAACAGTTATTAAGAATTTAGCTAATTTATATCCGGATTTAAAAGAACACTTAATGAATATTCATGATAATATTAAAGATTTGATGATTCCATTTAAGGAAAGATATTATTATACTAAAGATATGCATGGTTCTTTTTCAATTAAATATGTTTTGCCAGCTTTATTTCCTAATGAAGAAAGTTTAAATTATCAAAATTTAGAATTAATTCATAAAGGAGGAGAAGCAATGAGTGCTTATGCTAATTTAGGAAAATTAAGGAAGGAAGAACAAAAGAAAGTAAGAGAGGCTTTATTAAAATATTGTGAATTAGATACTTATGCGATGGTAAAGATTTATCAAAAGTTAAAAGAAGAAGTAATGGAAGTTAACAGTTAAGTGTTAAGTTAATAAATTTTAAAAGGAATAATAAGTAAATTATGGTATACTAGTTATAAAGATTGGAGGAAATATGAAAATAGTAAAAGTAAGTGTTCTTAGTATGTTAGGAATTTTATTAACAGTTGTTATTACGGTAAAGATAAATGATTATTATGAACCAGACTATCCTTATGTAAAAGAGTATATTGCTGGAGTGGGAAATATAAAAGGAAATGTTAGTTCATTTGGCGTTGAAGAATTAGAAATAGGAGCGAATAAATATGGTTATGCTGTTTTTAAAAATCCACGTCTAGCTTGGAAATATTTAACTAAACATTACCAAAAAGGAATTAAGTTAATTCAAAAAGAATTTAATTTAGCTAGGTTATCGCAAGCTAATTATGAAGAATACAGTGTAGGTTGGCAGGTTACAGGAGGAACAGAAGAAGAAAGAAGTGAGGCTCAGTTTGTGGCTAGCTTTATGGATATTTATGAAAATAGCTATAAAATAAAGTAAAAAAGGTGATGCATAATGAAAAGTTTATACGAATTAAAACTTAATGAGATTAGATATTGGAAGAAAAATAAACAACAGATTTTTGCTAGAGATGAAATAGATTCTTTTACTTTATATTTAGATAAGTTAGGAAATCCTAAATCAATTCCTAAAAGTAGAGGAAGTTATTATATTGATTTAATTAGTGGAAGAATTATAAGTATTATTGAAGAAGATAATTATATAATAATTTATCCAAGTGGTATTAAAGTAAATAAAAGTAGTTTAGTAAAAAATAATAAATTACTTGATAAAGTGGTAGAGGTTGTAAATAAAGATATAGATAAATATATGGCAATATCTGAAGATATTTTATATTATACATGTTTTTGCAATAGTATTTTTTTATGGGAACAGATTTCAGAGATACCACTAGAATTAGTGGAGCAAGAAATTATAAAAGTAAAAAAAGAATATGAAGATGGTAAAGATAGGGCAACTAGAAAGAGAGTACTTAAATAAGAGGCAGTTATGAGCAAATATTATGATAATGTAAATAAAGAGATTAAAGAGTATTTTAAAATTTTAGAACCTAATTTTCCAGAATGGTTAAATGAATATATTGAGACCAAAGAATTATTAAAACAGCAATATATTAGTGTTACCTGTGGGACAATTTATTCTTGCTTGTTTCAAAGTGATTTTTTCTATTCGAGTTTGGACCATTCGGTCGCGGTCGCGTTAATTGTTTGGCATTTTACGCATGATAAAAAAGAGACTTTAGCCGGATTATTTCATGATATAGCAACACCGGCATTTAAACATTGTGTGGATTTTTTAAATGGAGATTATATGAAGCAAGAATCTACGGAAGATTTAACTTTAGAAATTATTAAGAATTCAAAAGAAATTATGACCTTATTAAAAAGAGATAATATTAAAGTAGAGGAAGTTTTTGATTATCATATTTATCCGATTGCGGATAATGATACACCAAAACTTTCAGCGGATAGATTAGAATATTCATTATCTAATGCCTTATTTACTTATAAATTGTTGGAGGCTCAGGCAATAAAAGAAATTTATGATGATATTGAGATTCAAACAAATGAGGAAAAGGAAATAGAACTAGGTTTTAAAACTAAAAAGATAGCTCGACTTTTCGTGAAAGTTACTAGTAAATTATCGGTAATATATAGAGAAGATAAAACAAGATATTCTATGCAGTTTATTGCTGATATTTTAAAAAGGTTAAGTGAAGATAAGAAAATTACTAAAAATGATTTATATGAATTAAAAGAAAGTGAAGTAATTCATATTATTGAAGAATCTAAATATAAAGATATTTTTAATTTATGGCGAAAGGCTAAAAAAGTAAAGGTAGCTAAAGAAAAACCAGAAGGAGTCTACTATGTTCATTTACAGGCTAAAGTTAGATATATTGACCCTTTGGTTGGAGGAGAAAGGATTTCAAAGTGTTGTAAGATAGCTAATAAAATGATTAGGGATAACTTAGCATATAAGATGGATAATTATGTATATTTAGATTTTAAGATGGATTAATTAACTTTTCTAAAAATGGTGCAAATAAGAGATAATTATGGTATTATAGAGATAGAAATGTGGAGGTTTTGAAATGAATAATGAAATATTAAAACAAATAATTGAACAAGTTAAAAGATATAAATTAAGTAGTTCATTTGTGGATACTTTAGAGTTTCAAAAGTGGATTTTAAAATTAAATAGTACCCAAATAGAAAATTTTCTTAGTTTGGATATAGAATTAGAACAAGTTAAAGATATAAGACACTTATTAATTAATAATGACTTACTAAATTGTAAAGATTATAAACAAAAAGTCGCCACTATAGCAACCTTAAAAAATGGGGAAGGATGTTGGAATTTATATCAAAATATATGTAGTCCTAATTTCTTAAAAAGTAAAAATTTTTATAAAGATATAGAAATGTTAAGTAAAGCTGATACGGCTAGGTATGGGTTATGGATATTAAATGAAGAGGTTTTTATAAATAGTCCTTATCATGATGAAGATTTAAAACTAGTGGTGGAAACACATGATACAAATACAGAAAAACCATTAGATTATATAGTATCAGACGCCTTAGCAACTGTTGCTAGTGATATTAATTCTATTAAAAGTTCATATCATCAAGCGGATATGAAATTAATTGCTAAAGTAGGCAGTAATTGTTTACAAGGCAGGAATATATATCCAGAACAGAGTGTGAATAATTTAGCGGTTAATAAAGTATCATTAGCTGATAAGTACCATTTAGAGAATATGAAAATACTTGCAAATAATCCTCTAGCTAGGGAATTTTTATATATAATTATGACGGATTCTAAAATTGTTAATGGTAAATATTATCGTAAAGAAGTAGAAGCATTATTAAATGCTAAAAGTAAACTTACGGCTAGAGCATTATATTATTATATAGTTAATCCAGATAGAAAATTTTATAGTGATTCTAATTTTCGTGATGATTATGGATATGATATGGAAGATTCAACTATCGTATATCCTGAATGTGTTTCGGGAAAAGTTGATTCAGATTATGTTAATAACTTGATTAAAATTAATCAAATAGATGATAAATTTGTTATGCATTATGTTTCACTTTTAATGAATCCAAATTTTATAAATAG
>CANQHB010000009.1 GCA_947623755.1 uncultured Bacilli bacterium
ACTTTTATCACTTATATTGATATGAATACGGGTAAAGTTTATAAAAAAGATATGGGAATATTTAATTTGGTTAATGACCCAAATCGCGAAATTTTAGAAATTAATGGTTATCAAAATAAGAATGAAAGTTGGCAAAGAAAAAGAATCTAGTTTACTAGGTTCTTTATTTAGTTATTTGTAAAGGTTTTTTTCTTTTTTGTAAGAAGTAATAGCACTATTATCTTTAATTAAAGCTGAAATGGAATATCCTTTATTTAAGTTATCAATTATCTTAGCTAGATAAGTAGAGCAATCCGCGGCACAAAACCATTCTTTGGCCAAAATTTCTTCAGGAATATAAGTAAGATTGGTTGAATATACGGCATTAAATATGCCTTTTTCATAAGCTTCATCAAATTTTTTATAACCACTAGTAAAAAGTGCAAAAGTAGTGAAGAAAAATATTTTTTTGGCGCCTCTACTTTTTAGTTCTTCCGCAACGTCAAGCATGGAAGTACCACTAGCAAGCATGTCATCAACAACAATAATAGATTTTCCTTTAACACTAGCACCTAAATATTCGTGGGCTACAATCGGGTTGGAACCATTAACAATTTTGGAAATATCCCGTCTTTTATAAAACATTCCGACGTCTACTCTTAAGATATCGGCAAGAAATCGAGCTCGGTCCATAGCACCTGTATCCGGACTTACGACTAAAGTTTTGCTAGAATCAAATTCTTCATTTTTTAAAAATATTTTTAGCATATCATTAGTGGTAAAGAAATTATCAAAAGGAAGGGTAGGTACAGCATTTTGAATATTGGGGTCGTGAACGTCAAAAGTGACAATGTCATCTACACCTAAGTTCTTTAATTCTAATAAAGCCGCGGCACAATCTAGAGATTCCCGAGATTTACGCCGATGTTGGCGCGATTCATATAAAAAAGGCATGATTACTTTTATACTTTTAGCATGACCCATAATTGCTAAAATAGTTCTTTTAATGTCTTGAAAGTGTTCATCAGGACTCATATGATGAATAAAATCATACATTTTATAAGTTATACTATAATTATGGGTATCACTAATAATATAAACATCTTTGCCTCTTATTGATTCTAAAATAGTTACTTTTCCTTCGCCATCACTAAATCTAGAAATGTTAATGGGAACTAAATAATTTTGGTCGGTCTTTCTAATTTTTTTAATTTCATTATTAACTTTTAAGCCAAGTTCTTCACAGTTAGTCATGGCTATTACACATAAATCTTCTTTTTCCATATAATACTCCTCATAAGTATATTGTAACATATAAGTGATAAGGAAAAAATAGTAAATGGTAAAAGTGTAAAGATAATTTGACAATTTTTTTAGAGATAGTATTTTAGATTTATTTACTATTTTAAATATTAATGTTATAATATTTAAGAATTTATTGCCCTGTAGCCAAGCGGTAAGGCAGTAGGCTCTGAACCTACCATTTCATTGGTTCGAATCCAATCAGGGCAGCCAAAAGAAAAATAAGTCCTTTAGTAGAGGACTTTTTTAAGTTTAAAAATATTTTTTTACTTTCACTAATGATTAATTTTTGATAACCTTTTAGCATTTATTTTTAAATCAACTATATTAAATTCACATAATTGATAATCAAACATAACAGTCATTGTATCGATATTATCTCCACCCTTAATATAACTTAAATATATTGTATTTATTTTATTTATCTCATTAATGCCGTATAAACAGATTACTTTTTCGGCCTTTTCAACTAAATACTTAATACTAAAATCTTTTAATACAGGTCTTTTATTTTTGGATATTTTTGATAATTGGGAAGTTATTATAAGAGGAATATTATATTGGTTACTTATTAAATTTAGTTCATCTATAGTTTTTTCAGTATTAGTTATAGACGTATTGATTAATTGAAAATAATCTATTATAACTAACTTTAAATCATTTTTATTTTTTTCACATTCATTTTTAAGATAGTCTACGTCTACATTTGATTTATCTAAAATCTTTATATTATTACCAGTACACCTTATACCCAATTTTTCTTTACTTTCATCTAAAGAAAAATATAGTATTTTACCATCAGTCTCTTTTGATATAGAATTTGCTAAATAGAGTGCTAAAGTTGTTTTTCCAACAGCTGGACGACCTGCTAGAACTATTAACCCTTTTTTATCCAATTCACATATAATATTATTTAATTTCATTTTTACTCCTCCTAAATTTATATATCATAATTATCTTTATCTAAAACATATAAACACTCACTTACTGCTTGTCCTCTTCCAAAAATAAATAATATTTTAGAGAAAATATCGATATATGTTTTTTCACATTTATATTTTTTCATTACTTTAACATATTCAGCCCATTTATCGGGATTTTTTTTCCTTTTCCCTAAACTAATAAATATTGTAATTTCTAAGGCTGTACTTCTTTCTATTTGATGATTTAATAAATACTCTAAGATATCTTCACGAGTAGCAATTAAATTATTTAGATTTATCTTTTTATTTTTAAATAAAATATCTTGATTATTATTCCAAACATCAACACCATGGACTATACTTTTAGTTTTTATATAATCATTTATATTTTTAGGTTTTAAAATTTTAGATACTTCTCGTTCTATTTGATTATAAAAAATATTATCGAGACTTATTTTTTTATTTTTATTATAAGATTTATTATCAATCCTTATAGTCATATATGTATTTTTATATTCTCTATAATCATTAATAGTTTGTAATAAATTTAAATCATTAAATCTTAATAACATGTATTCATCGATGAAGCCACAGGGGAGTAATAGATAATGTTTATCTAATAAATAATTGATATCTTCTCTCTCATCTTTTATAAAAAAACCACAAACTACTTTAAATTTATCATTTTGTTTATCTAAATAACTAACAAGTTGTAAATCTGAGTTATTAGTCACATCAACAGTAATGGTTTTATCAGTAAATAGCTCATAAGGTAAGTTATATTCTAAAGGATTAACAACACTTATATCTAATATATATAATATTAATAAATTATTTATCATACCTCTAAAGTAATATTTAATATCTTTATGTTCTTTTTTAAATTTATATAAGTATTCGATAATAAAAAGTAAATCTTTCTCATATAGTAAATCTAGTTCCTTATAGCATCTTTCTAACAATTTTTCATCAGTATATTTTTTAGGGAAAATATTATTTAATTCTTTTAATAAATAATTTTTTGCCTCCAAATTTAGCTCATTATACATTAATATTACCTACCTCTCATAATTTGATTTTATATTCATTTAATAAAATTTTATTATCTCTTTTTTGGTGTATTTTTTTAAAAAACATTTATATCATCTAATTGTTTAATTTTCATCAATTAAATCAAATATTTCCGCGTCATATAGTTCATCGTTGTTATAATCTGTTATTGTTTTATAATGCTTTTTTATAAAATTTTTTAATAAAATTATATCTTCTTCTTTTATATTTATTTTTCTATCTACTAATATCTGGGGGTTTTCTTTATCAACACTCATCATTATCATGTTATTATAATTTAGTTTTCCATAATCATTTTGAAAAAATAAAATATTATCTCTATCAAGAGTATAGGAACAATAGAAAAGTAAATTCATAGGTAACCCTGATTTCCTTTTACTTAAACTAGTACACCCAAAATAATCGTTAGTTTCATCAAAAAATATTTGCTTTGCTTCAAATTCTGGGATATCAGCATTCCAATAATCTAATAATAATTTTTGATGGGTTCTTACATATTTTAACACATCTTTTATATATAATTCATCATAGTTATTTAAATTTTTTCTTTTATTTAAAATTTGAAGGTTTTTTATATCAATAGTTAAAAAATCTTCATTATTCCAAGTTTTAAATTTTATTTGAGGAATTAAATTCGTTAATTTTTCTTTACCATTATAAACTAAGTATAAAACGATATTCGTATAATTATCATTTTCAAATGATATAGTTGCTTTAAATAAATCATCGATATTTGAATTCATTTTTTATCCTCCAATTAATAATTAAACTAATTATCTTTTTATACACCCCTAGTATATATCTATAATAATATTATCTTTAAATTTGTTAAAAATAGATTTTAAAATCTTCAATAGGGAAGTTAAAGTTAAGTATATCATCACTTCTTAATAATAAGTATAACTCAAATATTAAAAAAAGGCACTAAATTTAAGATGATTTTTAATGATGATAAATTAGTTATAATTTTTATTATAACAAAAAAAGGAGCGCTAAGCTCCTAAAAGATTTATCACCACAAACTTTTAGTTTGTTTAATACCACACTGGTGGAGTAGAGGAGAGTCGAACTCCTGTCCAATATATCCTATGATACAACGTCTACAAGTTTAGCTTGATTTAAGATTCATTATTTTACTGGCTCAAGACCAACCTATAAAATAACTAGATTAGTAAAAATTCGTTCTTTTAACCTAATCAACTAAAAGAATATATCTTATATTTATGAACCTTTATTTAACCTATAAGAAAATTAAATAAAAGCTTGCTATTCCTAGTTAAGTTTAGGCAAATGCAAAAGCATTTGAAGCAAAAGAATTTTCATTCTTGTTATTTATTTTGGTTTTAGACTTAAGGTGTCACTCCCACTTGCAGTCATATCTAGTAATACATGTCGAAACCAATAGCTACCCCATGTATGTAAGTATTATAACATAAATCAGAAAATAATGCAAAAAAAAGAAGTATTTCTACTTCATTAAAGCAATAGCAAGAATAAAACCAATATTTAGAACTCCATAAAGAAGAATAGCAACATTAATAAAGGCAGCTCTAGATGATTCAGGAGGGTTATTTTTTCTTACCCGAACTAAGGCTGTTTCTTGTTTTAAATCATAAGCTATATTTAAGTTTTTAGTATCACCAAGATTTTTAGTATGTTCAGAATATTCATCGATTTTATTATCAACTATTTTTTTGATGGCGGAATTTTCAGGAAGAGTGGCTAGAGTTGTTTCAACACGATTTACCAACATTTTGTTATCTTCAGTTAAAAGATTAAAGTTATCTTTTGCTTTAAAATAACGATTCATGTTAGTTTCTATTTCATTTTTTAATTCGTTATTATTCATGTTTTTAAGCCTCACTTTCATGATATTCCGGTTTAATAAAAGGGTCGAATGCATATTTTTCAAGTAATTCCACAAATTTATATAAGCCTTTGCAATCAGTATTTAATTTAATTATATTCATAAATTCTTCAGGGGTAACATTCCAAGCTTCTCCAGGTAAAGTGCGTAAATCAAAGGTTAGAGCAACACTATCAACAATAGTATTATTTTTTATATAAGTTAAAATATTATCTTCACATTTTAAGCCTTCAAGGTTAGGATAAAATTCTAAATTTTGGCGAAAGATAAAATCATTGATATTAATTATTTTACTTTTACTTAAATCTGTATCACTCATAACATCCTCTACTTTCCTTATTATTATAATTGTAGCAGAAAAATGTGAAAAAAACAACCTAAAAGATTAAAAAAATAGACTAAACAAATAAAAAAATATATAGTATAATATGTTTGGCGATTAATTATGCAAAAAATAGATAAAAAATATGTTTATGAAATAAGTAAGAAAAAAGAAGAACCAGAATGGATGTTAAATTTTAGATTGCAAGCATTAGATAAATTTAATAGTTTAGATAATCCTAATTTTGGACCAAAGTTAAATATTGATTTTCAAGCGATAACTTATTATAAAGATAATAAAAGTAAAATGACTGATGATTGGGAGAAAGTAGATACGGATATTCGAAATACTTTTTGTAATTTAGGAGTAGTTAAAGCTGAACAGGAATATTTATATGGAGTTACGAATCAATTTGAAAGTGAAGTAGTATATCATAATATTAAAGATAAGAATAGTAAAGTAATATTTACAAGTAGTGATGAGGCTTTAAAAAAGTATCCGGAGTTATTTAAAAAGTATTTTAATAATTTAGTAAAATATGATGAAAATAAATATACAGCTTTAAATGGGGCTTTTTGGAGTGGGGGTTCTTTCATTTATATTCCCAAACATACTAAGCTTGACCGACCTTTACAAAGTTATTTTCGTATTGATAGTGAAAACTTAGGCCAGTTTGAAAGAACTATTATTATTGTGGATGATTATGCGGAAGTAGAATACATTGAAGGATGTACCGCTAAAAGTTATTCGCAGACTAGTTTACATGCTGGAGTCGTGGAAATATATGTTGGAAAACAGGCGAAATGTAAGTATTCGACAATTCAAAATTGGAGTAAAGACGTGTATAATTTAGTAACGAAAAGAGCAATTGTGGAAGAAGACGGAGTAATGGAATGGATTGATGGTAATGTAGGTTCGTTAGTTACGATGAAATATCCGTCTTGTATTTTAAAAGGTGATAGAGCAGTGGGTAATTCCATTAGCATTGCTTATGCTAGCGAGGGACAAGTGCTTGATGCTGGAGCTAAAATGATTCATATAGGTAAAAATACAAAAAGTAATATTGTTAGTAAATCTATTTCGTTAAATGGCGGAGTAAGTATTTATCGGGGCACTACTAAAATAACTAAAGGGGCTCTTAATTCAAAAGCTACCGTAAAATGTGATACGATTATTTTAGATGAAAAAAGTAAGAGTGATACTTTCCCTAATAATATATTAGAAAATAGTAGTTCTACTATTGAACATGAAGCGACTATTTCAAAAGTTAATAAGGAACAATTATTTTATTTAATGAGTAAAGGTTTAAGTGAAAATTTAGCTAAAGAACTTTTAGTCATGGGATTTATTAATGATTTTAAACATGAGTTACCTTTAGAATATGCCGTAGAACTTAATAGATTATTAAAAAGTTATTAATTATGCAGATTTTAGAAAATTGGCTAGCAGAAAATAGAAAATCTGTTAAGCAGATTTTAGAAAATTGGTAAGCAGATTTAAGAGAATTGTTTTTTGACCAAAGAAAATTTCAATGCTATACTAAATTTTACAAGAAAGGAGGTATAGACATGAATAATGTTACTTTGGTTGGAAGACTAACCGCTGACCCCGAGGTTAAAGAGAGTACCGATGGGACAGTAAGGACAGTAATTAATTTAGCCGTTTCCCGAGATTATAAAAATACAGATGGGATATATGACGCCGACTTTATCCGATGTGTGTTATGGAATGGAACCGCTAGTGCGACAAAAGATTACTGTCATAAAGGTGATGTAGTTGGAGTTAAAGGAAAATTACAATCACATAATTATGAAACAGATGATAACAAAAAGAAAACGTGGTTAGAAGTTATTGTGGATAAAGTAACTTTTATAACCCCAAAAAACAGTAAGAATGAATAAAATGTCCTCAAATATATTGATATTTTGCAAAATATGGGTCTTAATTTTTACCATAGGTGGAAAAGTAACAAATAAGGGCTAACTAAAGTTATAATCTGTTTATGAACGAGGGTGATGGGATGTTAAACGGAAACAGACTAAGAGAGGTCAGAAAAAGAAAAGGTTTAACACAAACAGAATTAGGAGAGTTAATCGGTGTTGGTAAATCAGCTATATGCTGTTACGAAAATGAAACACGAAATCCGACTTTAGAAGCGGTAATTGAAATGATTCATGTTTTTGGAGTAAGTGCTGACTATCTTTTAGGTGCAGATTATCTTGTTAAGATAAGTGATAATCCTAAAGATGAACAATATGTGCAAATGACTCGCGAAGAAATAATCTTTATCGAGGAACTTAAAAAGAATAAGATGGTATATGACATACTTCTGCAAGATCCAAGACGAGGCGCAGAGCTAATTAAAAAAGAAATTGGTTAAAATAGTTTTAGCCAATTTTTTTTAGCATATAATTTTTTAGGTGAATTAAATTGAAGAAATATTATCAATATTTAGGTTTAGCAATAATTATGGTTTTTAGTTTTTATTATACCGAAAAAATAGCTAGTATTGTTTTGAATAAAAATCCGTTAATGATAGAAATAAATAAACAAAAAGATAATTATGAGGTTAAAAGTGTTAATGCTCTTATAGATGGTGATTATATAACTCCCGGGATTAATGGGATAGAGGTTAATGCTAGAAATTCTTTTTATAATATGCAAGAAGCTAATGTATTTAATAAATATTTTTTGGTTTATGAACAAGTAAAGCCCAAGATTTCCGTGGATAATAATAAAGATAAAATAATTAGGAATGGGAATCGGAAGTTAAAAAAAGTAAGTTTAATAATAGATGTCGAAAACGAGATAAGTAATTATTTAAAAGAAAATAAGATTAAAGCTAGTTTGTTAGTAACTAATAATACGTATAAAAAAAATAATTATTTTGAAGTTATTAATAATGATAAAGAAGAATTTAAAGACTTAGAAAATAATTTAAATCTTAATAAAGAAAATAAAAATATTTGTGTGTTAAATCCAGAAATTAAAAGTATTTGTCTAAAATATCGAAATTATTTAATTGAACCAGAGCTAACCCTTAATAGTACCAATTTTTTAGAAGTTAAAAAAAATATTTTAAATGGGAGTATTATTTTAATTAAAAGTAATGCAAAATTAGAAGAAGTTAAGTTATTAATTAAAGAAATTAATTATAAAGGTTTAGAGATGGTGTATTTAAGTGAAATTATAAAAGAAGATAATGATAATTATTAAATAAAAAAACACCAATAATGGTGTAGGATTTTATTTTTGGTCTTTATGTTTATTTTCGAGATAGCGTATTAAAATAGTTACAATTAAGTTATTAAAACTTCTATTTTCTTCACGAGCAATTTCATCAAGCTCTTTTTTTATGTCTTCACTCATTCTTATAGTGGCTGTGATACTATTCATTTTTACTTTCCCTTTCTCTTTTTTCTACATATTTAATTAATATTGTTGCAACTAGATTGTTTAAACTACGATTATCTTCTAATGCAAACATGTCCAGTTTTTTCTTGATTTCTTCATCAATTCGTAAATAAATTACATCTTTATTCATGATATCACCTCGATATATATATGATAGCATATTTTAATTCGAAAACGTGCTTGCATTAAGATATCTTTTGTGATATTCAAATATTGGCAAGATATGATTATCTTTTTATGGTGGGAGTAATATCCCACTTTTTGTTTACAGCTAAGACTTGCTAAAAATTAAGATATTTGATATAATTAGAATGCTTTAGAACTTTTTTTATTTATATTAATTTTTAGAAATGGAGTGATTTTTATGAGTAAAATAAAGATTTTTAGTCTGGGTGGATTAGATGAAAATGGCAAGAATATGTATGCCATTGAAATAGATAAAGATATCTTTTTATTTGATTGTGGCCTTAAATATGCTAGTGGAAATATGTTAGGAATTGATTATATTATTCCGGATTTTACTTATTTAGTTAAAAATAAAAAAAGAATAAAAGGGTTATTTATAACACATGGACATTATGAAAATATGGGGGCAACGGCCGATTTATTATCTGTACTTCCGGGTTTAAGAGTGTATGCAACAAAATTTACAAAGTATGTTTTAATGGAAATGGGAGTAAATGTTGATAAAATAATGGAAATTAAAGCTCATAAGAAAATTAATTTTGGTCCAGTTAGTATTTTTCCTATTTCTGTATCTCATAGTGCTCCCGATGCCGTAATGTATGTAATTAATACTAAAGATGGAGCAATTTGTTACACAGGCGATTTTATATTTGACCCAGCAATGATGGGGGCTTATGACATGGATTTAGGTAAAATTGCTTATGTGGGAAAGCAAGGCGTTTTATGTTTACTTTCCGAATCAGTTTATAGTGAAAATGTAGGACATACTTCTCCTAATCATAAATTGGGTGACGTTTTTAGAAAGGCTATTAAAAATGCTGAGGGAAGAATAATGTTTTTAGTTTTGCCAACCCATCTTTATACCATTCAAGAAATATTTGACGCCGCGGTAAATACTCATCGAAAAATTGTTATAATGGGGAAGAGACTTCAAAATATGGTTAATTTTGGGTTAAATAATGAATACCTTACAATTGGAAATGATATTTTAGGAGATTTAACCAATATTAATGATAATAATGCTATATTACTTATTTGTGATGATAAAGCTAGTCCTTATGCGGCAATGCAAAAAATATATAATGGGTATGATAAGTTTATTAAACTTAAAAGTAATGACACTATTGTTTTTTCAGAACCAAGATATGATAGTAATGAAAAAGTGTTAGTTAAATTAGAAAATGATTTAGCGCAAGAAGGTTGTGAAATTGTTAATATTCCAAATGATAAAATGATTTTACACCATGCTTCAAGTGAAGATTTAATGCAAATGATTAAATTAATGCGACCTAAATATTATATGCCAGTTAAAGGAGAATACCGGTATATGGTTGGGAATGCAGATTTAGCTTATAGTTTAGGAATGCCCCGAGATAATATTATTTTAAAACAAAATGGAGAAGTGGTTGAATTTATTGATGGGGTATTACAAAATACGCAAGAAAAAATTAAAGTTAATGATTGTTTAATTGATGGTAAATCAAGTGATGACGTAGGCGAATTAGTTATTAAAGATAGAGAAATGCTTAGTGAAAATGGAATTGTGTTAATAAGTG
The DNA here is from genome assembly GCA_947623755.1 of uncultured Bacilli bacterium. Lineage (GTDB taxonomy): Bacteria > Bacillota_I > Bacilli_A > RF39 > UBA660 > Caccenecus. Next base: position 10,621 of record CANQHB010000009.1, read on the forward strand.
CTACAATTTCTAAGAAAGATAAAGTATTATTAGTGGGGCCTGAGGTTACCACAAGAGGATTTATCTATATTAAAGATAGCCTAGATATGATTAGTGAAATTAAAAGAATTAGTACAACAATAATTGAGCGAAATATAACACCTAATTATGTGGATTATAATAAAATTAAGACGGAAGTTCGAGATGAATTAAGTAATTATTTATATGAACAAACTGAATGTAAGCCAATGATTATTGCAGTGGTGCAAGAAGTATAAGATTTTATGAAAAAAAATATCAATTGTAGGCTGGGGAAATCAAAAGGAAAGGATTAAGGCAGTAGGAACGATATCTTCTTCATTATTTTATTAAGTATGAAATAGAATAAATCATCCATAATAGTAATGGGTGATTTTTTATGAAAGAAAAAGAAAATATTGATTTTTTAAACTTAATTTATCAAAATGCACAAATGGGGTTAATTGGGATAGATTGTGTAACGGATAAAGTAGAAAGTAAAGAAATTCTTAAGATAATTAAGGAACAAAGAAAAGAGTATGAACATTTTTGTAGTAATGCTGAGAAAATTTTATTAAAATATGGGGCACATGAAGAAGAGATTAGCGCTATGCAAAAGCTATCTAGTAAGATTATGAGTGAATTAATGACAATAAATAAAGATGATAAAAATATTGTTAAATTAATGATGGAAGGTAATGAAAAAGGGGTAATTGCGATAAAAGAAAAAATAAATATGTATGAAGATATGGATGGCATTGATAAAGAAGTACTAGATTTAGCGAAAAAACTTTATGAAACAGAAGAACATAATCGAGAAGAGTTTGAATCTTATTTATAACTCTTTTTTTATTGTTGTATTTTAGGAATTGATTTTTAGTTAGTTTTTAGTTATAATTATTAATTGTAGGAGGCTAAAATGAAGAAAATATTCCTACTATGCGCAATTATGTTTTTACTTACAGGTTGCAGTAGTGTAAACAATAGTAGTATAGATGAGATTATAAGTAATGCTAGTGATAGCCGAGTAAAAACTTTAAATACCAATAGAAAAGGATATCGTTACTATAAACCACGAGGGTTAACGTTAAAAAGTAGTGATAATTATAATGAAGTACTGACAGATGGAAGATATGTTTATTATTTGTATGTAGATATTGTGAGTTATTTTAATAAAGTAAATTTTAGTTATAAAGAAAATCCGAATGCTTATTATTCAAAAAGTTTAAATTTTGATGGAAAACTTGGTTATGTAGAAATAAATAATTATAAAAATAACCAATATTTGATTGAAATTATGTATAATTATGCTAAAATAGAAGTAATAGGATATGAACAGGATATTAAAAATATGATGGCTTATCTTATGAGTATAATTACTTCTATTACTTATAATGATGATATTATTAATAATTATTTAAGTAGTAATGAAGAAAAAATGGATGAAGAAAAATTTGATATATTTGAAATTGTCGGTAGTGATAATTATTTGGAATTTACTACTGAAGAAGAAACAAATGATGGAAGACACGATCCGGATTATATAAAATAGGAAGGTGATACAGATGGGTTTAATGAATAAACTTAAAAGTATTTTATTTGAGGAAGAAGAAGTAGAAATTCCTGTTATTGAAAAGAAACAAGAACCTCTTAATAGACAAGTAGAGGCATATAAAGAAATGCCACGAAAAGAAGAAAATGTTAAAAAGAGTAGTTTTTATGATGATTTAGAACCAGTTATTAAAGAAGAAAAGAAATTAGAGGAACAAAATAGAGAGGTAAAAAGAGATTTTAATACAAATACGGCTAGTGTTTCCGAAAGAGAGATTTTTAAAGCGGAAAAAACATTTAATTTTCCGGCTTTTGATGAAAAAGAATTTGAAAGTGTAGTGCCAAAACAAAAACCAAGACCAACTAATATTATGGAACATGAAAGAAAGGTTGAAGCTAAGAAACAAGAGAGTATTCGAGAATATAAAAGAGTTGCTGAGACAGAAAATAAAGATAAAACAAAGTTTAGACCATCCCCAATAATTAGTCCGGTTTATGGTATTTTAGATAAAAATTATACTCCGGATGAGATTACTAGTAGAAATACGAATGAAATGGTTAGAAAATTAGACGTTGATAGTGTAAGAAAAAAAGCTTTTGGGATAGAAGAAACGAAAAAACAAGAAGTTATAATAAATGAAAAGACTGAAGAAGATAAAATTTTAGAAGAAAAGCTAGAGAAAGCAAGAACAATTGATGAACTTTTAAAAGATAGTAGTGATGAAGTAATTACTATTAGGGAAGATAAAGGAAAAGAAAAAATAGAACCAATTTTAGAAGAAGAAGAGAAAAGGGAAGTTCCTGAAGAAATAGAGACAATTTTAGATGAAGATGAATATACTAATAATAGTAAAGATGATAAGGAAGAGAAAGTAGAGTTAAAAGAAAATAAAACAGATGATGAAGACGATACTTTAGAAAGTGATTTATTTGATTTAATTGATTCAATGTATGAAAATAGAGAGGATGGTGAATAATGGACTTTTGGTTATCATTTTTACCAATAATTATTTATATTTTACTCATAATATTATTAGTTATTGGTATAATACTTGGTATAAAGTCAATTATTACAGTTAATAAAGTGGAGAAAGTAGTAGATGACGTTAATGATAAAGTAGAATCATTAAATGGTCTATTTCAAATTGTGGATTTTACCACGGATAAGTTAGTAACAATGACGGATAAAGTGGTAGATGGACTATCAACTTTAGTTTCAAAAATATTTTTAAGAAAGAAAACTAAAAAATTAAAGGAGGATAAAGAAGATGAGTAAAGAAAAAAGTGGGTTAGGTAAATTCTTATTAGGAGCAGGTATTGGTGTAGGCTTAGGAATTTTATTTGCACCTAAAAGTGGAAAAGAAACCAGAGCGGATTTAAAGAAAAAAATGGATGAATTAATGGCGAAACTTAAAGATATTGATGCCAAAGATGTGAAAAAAGCAATTGAGAAAAAAGTAGAAGAAATTAAAACGGATTTAAAAAACTTAGATAAAGAAACAGTTGCGAAAAAAGTTAAAGAAGGCGCTGAGAAGATTCGGAGAAAAGCCGATGAATTAGTAGATTTAGCAGTTAAGAAAGGGACACCAGTAATTGAAGCGGCCGCAAGAGAAGTTAAAGCCTCAACCATTAAAACTTTAGAGGCAATTACCGCTAAATTAAAGGATGAACCTACAAAAGAAGAAAAGGCTCCAGTTAAAAAAACAGCTAAAGCAAGTAAATAAATTACTTGCTTTTTTCGTGTAATTAGTTGACAATAATTCATATTAAAGTTATACTTATCATATAAAGTAAAGGAAGTAAGGGTGGTATTTATGGAAAAAGAATATAAAGTAAGTTGGGTTAAAGTGATAATTGCTATACTAGCAGTTTTGATAATCGTGGGGGTTATATATTTAGGATTTTTTAAGAAAGATAAAACAACTGGTTTAGACGCTAATCAAGTTTATATTGAAAACATAGGCTTAATGAAAGAAGCGGGGTTTGAATATTTTAAAGGTAGTAATTTACCAAGTAATGTTGGGGATACTAAAGAAATAAGTTTAAGAGAAATGATTGACGCTAAACTTATTGTCGATTTTAAAGACCAAAATGGAAAATCATGTAATTTAGTAGATAGTTATGTTAGAACGACTAAGACTTTAGATAATGAATATGCAATGAAAGTTAATTTAGTCTGTGATAGTAAATCTGATTATATTGTAACTAGTATTGCGAATAATATTGTTTGTAAAGATTGTAATACTAATAATACAGTTAATACTAGTACTAATGATAAAAATAATAGTAACAGTACTGGACAAGTAACTAATAACTATTATTATAACGATAATAATTATAATTCTAATGCTAGTTCTAATAATACTGGTAGTACTGGTAAAACAATGGTGCAACATGTTACGAATTATAATATTAGTTATGTAAATAGTTGTGATTGTAAGACAGGTAGTTGTAATAATTGTGTAAGTAATGTGTATTATTCTGTTAATTTTGTAACAAATGGGGGAGAATATGTACCAAGACAAGTTGTAAAAAGTGGGGATACCGCCAATTATGTAGCAAGTTATCGCTATGGTTATGAATTTATGGGCTGGTATACAGATAGTAGTCTTACAAGAAAATTTGATTTTGGAACACCAATAAATAATACTTTATTCTTATATGCAAAGTGGCAAAAGATAGATAATACAACGCCAAGGTTAAAATTTACAGTTAGTTATGATTCTAATGGGGGCTCTTATGTTCCTAGTGAAACAGTAGAAGATGGAAATGTAGCTAGAAGACCAAATGACCCCGTAAGAGAATGTTATAGATTTATCGGTTGGTATTTAAATGGCGTTAAATATGATTTTTCTAAGCCAGTTAAAGGCAATATTACCTTAGAAGCTAAATGGGAAGATGATGGGTCTTGTCATAAAAATAATTACTATGTAGAATTTAATTCCAATGGGGGCTCAAGAGTTAGTGGGCAAACGGTTCAAGAAGGCTTAAAAGCAGTAAGACCTAGTAATCCTACTAAAGCTTGTTATGATTTTGTGGCTTGGCATATAAATTCTTTAAATGGAGCAGTATATAACTTTAATAATCCAGTTTATGAAGACGTATATTTAGTTGCCGAGTGGAAAGATAATGGAAGTTGTAGAGAAGAATATACCGTAAGATTTGATTCTAATGGAGGCTCTAGTATCCGTAACCAATATGTAATGGAAGGAGATAGAGCAGACTATCCAAGTAATCCGGTAAGAACAGGTTATACATTCTTAGGTTGGTATTATAATAATAGAGAATTTAATTTTAATACTAGAATTTATCAAGATTATACTTTAGTTGCTAAATGGGAAAAAGATACCCAAAAATATAATACTTATTGTCAGATTAAAAATGAAACATACTATTCTATAAGTTATGTGGGTGGAGACCAAAAAACTTGGAATTATGATTGGACTATAAGATTTGATAATATTAGAAATACAAATAATTTAAAGATTACAGAAGTGGGATATTTAAATACCCTTACTGATTATAATAATGCTTATAATAAAGTAATTAGTAATAAAGGTTTATCAATGGTCGGAGGAACAGGCAAATATAATGTCGCGGTTACTTCCGGGTCAATGCTTAGAACATACTCATTAAAACAAACGAATTTTAATAAATCATTAAGTACACCATATTATAGTAAGGGATATTGGTATACAGACGCTTATGTGAGTATTAGAAATTATAATAATTTAACTAAATATTATGCGCCAAATTTAGGAAGTTACATTTATTTTGTACCATATTATTTTAAAGTTAAATATACAGATAATTCAAGTTGTGTTGATGATTTAGCTTCAAGAGCAAGTAGATATGCAAATTATGAAGTTGTCGATTCTTATTATAGATAATTTAACAAAGAAGGAACTTACAATTCTGGAGTTAAAACGAGTTATTTCACGTTAAGAATTTAAAAGATTATGATTAAGTTCATAAATAAAAGTGGTACCGCGGATATTTCGCCCTTTGTTTATGAGCTTTTTTGTGGATAAAGGAGAAAAAATGGATAAAAAAAGGAAATATGCCAACTTTTTAGTGGCGGGGTGTTTGAGATTAAAAAAAGGCGATAAGTTATTTATTGTCGCGGATGATAATATTTTAGATTTTGTAGAGATAGTAAAAGAAGAAGCTAGTAATTTAGGAATTTTAGAAATAGAGACATTAATTAGTTATCCGGAAAAAGAAAAAGAATTATATTTAAGTAAGAGTTATGAAGAAATTATTAAAAGTCCTTTAGTTGATAAATCAAAATATAATGAAATGGCCAGGGAAGGTTATGCGTTTTTAATGCTTAAAAGTCCAATTCCAAATTATTTTTTAGAAGTTAAGGAAGATATTTTAGCAAGGGTAAGTAAATATCAAATGGAGGCAATTGAAGAATATAAAAGTTATCAGTTAAAAAATAAGATTAAATGGAATATAAGTGCCGTTCCAAATGAAGCATGGGCAAGAGAAATAGACGGGGTTAATTCTTTAGATGAACTATGGGATTTAGTTTGGGATATTTGTCTTATAAATGAAGAAAATCCTGTTAAAGCTTGGGATGAAAAAATGACAAAGTTAAAAAATAGGGCTAATTACTTAAATAATTTAAAGATTGATAAGTTAATTTATAAAAATAGTTTGGGAACTAATTTAGAAATTGGGCTTCCAAAAGATTATATTTTTGCTTCCGCGGATGGAAATAATATTGTTAATATGCCAACGGAAGAAGTATTTACTTCGCCAGATAGGTTAAGAGTAAGAGGAATGGTATACTCATCAAAAGTATTAATTTATAATAATCGGGTAATTGAAGATTTTTGGTTAGAATTTAAAGAGGGAAAAATTGTCGATTATAATGCTAAAGTAGGAAAAGAAATTTTAAAAGAAATTATTGAAACAGATGAAGGTTCCCATTATTTAGGAGAAGTAGCGTTAGTAGATTATAATTCGCCAATATCATTAACAAATATTATTTTTAAAAATACTTTATATGATGAAAATGCTTCTTGTCATTTAGCAATTGGCGCGGGTTTTATGGAATGTATTAAAGATGGTTATAGTCTTACAACGGAAGAATTAATGGATAAAGGAATTAATTATTCCCATGAACATGTAGATTTTTTTATCGGAACTAAAGATTTAGAAGTAAAAGCCCTCTTGCAAAATGGCCAAGAAGTGGTTATAATGGAAAATGGAAATTTTAAGGAGGCATAATTATGACATTTTTTGAAGATTTAAAATGGCGAGGATTAATTAAAGATATATCTAGTCCGGAATTAGAAGAATTATTAAATAAAGGGGGACTTACCTTTTATATTGGAACTGACCCAACAGGAGATTCTTTACATATCGGTCATTTTTCCAGCTTTTTAATGGCAGCAAGACTTAAAAAAGTTGGTCATCATCCTATTTTATTAATTGGGGGAGCCACTGGACAAATAGGTGACCCAAAACCAACGGCCGAAAGAGCAATGATTTCAAAAGAACAAGTGCAAGCTAATGTAGATGCTTTAACTAAGCAAGTTAAAAAAATCTTTGGTTTTGATGTTGTTAATAATTGGGATTGGAGTAAAGATATTAACTTTATTGATTACTTAAGAGATTATGGGAAATATTTTAGTGTTAATTACATGCTAGATAAAGATATTATTAGAAGAAGATTAGACGCCGGAATTACATATACGGAATTTAGTTATATGATTATGCAATCTTTAGACTTTTTATGGCTATTTGAAAATAAAAATTGTGTTATGCAGATGGCTGGACAAGACCAATGGGGAAATATTACCGCCGGGATTGATTTAATTAGAAAAAAAACAGGTAAAGAAGCTTATGGCTTTACAATGCCTTTAATTACTAAAAAAGATGGAACTAAATTTGGTAAGAGTGAAGGTAATGCAATATGGCTTGATATTAATAAAACAAGCGGTTATGAAATGTATCAATTCTTTATTAATACGGAAGATGAAATGGTTATTGATTACTTAAAGAAACTTACTTTCTTAAATCGGGAAGAAATAGAAGAAATTGAGCGTATTCATAAGGAAAAACCAGAACTTAGAGTAGCGCATAAGAAACTAGCTGAGGAAGTTATTACTTTCTTACATGGACACCAAGAATATGAAAAGGCACTTAAGATAAGTGAAAGCTTATTTAGTGAAAAAGTAACAGAATTAGCTAGTGAAGATATTATTAATTCATTAAAGGGCGTTCCTAATATTGAAGTGAGTTTAGGCGATAATATCGTAGATTTTGTGGTTAATAATGGAATTTGTACTAGTAAAAGAGAAGCAAGAGAATTTATTAGTGCTGGGGCTATAAGTTTAAATAATAAAAAAATAAATGATTTAGAATATGTTGTTGATAAAAAAGATACAATTGATAATAAAGTAATGATTATTAAAAAAGGAAAAAAGAACTATTATTTAGGACTAGTTAAGTAGTTCTTTTTTATGTAAATTATTTGTCAAGTCATGCTTATTGAATAAATAATATTTGCTTTTAGAGCAATAATGTGTTTTAATAAATTCAAAAGAAGGAATTATATTATGAAAAAAAGTATCCCTTATATAATTATATTTGTACTTTTATTAGTCGTAGCTGGAGAAGCAGTGTATATTTATTTAGATAAAAAAGATGATAATAACATAGTAGATAAAACAGAAAAAGAAGAGCCAAAAAAAGATATTGAAAAAATAGATGAAGAATTAATAAATAAATTATTTAATAGTTTAGTTGTTTCTGATAAAAGCTTAGGTTTATATAGTGATAGTAAGTTATCTATAAATGATATTGATGGAGTTAATTTAATATTATTTGGAGTCAAAAGTTATTTAGATGATAAGAAAATTGATTATATGGCAAATGCTGAATCACCAGGAAATTATTATGCGGGAGAAGTAAGTAAAATATTGTATGAATTTAAAAAAGATGATTTTAATAAATATATGAGTGAAAAATTCCACACTAATAATACTTATGATTTACCAATTTGCACAGAAAGTAAAGAAAATTTCCTTGATTGTAAAGCGGGAGTATATGGTCTTGAAGGTTTAATTGATTTAGTTAGTTTTAAAGATGAATGGGTTATTGCAATAGTTGCAAGAGAGGGAGAAACTACAAAATTAAGTCAAAAATTGGTTAAATATGAAATTGATGACGACGATAACATTTATATATATACTGAAATTGCAAATTGTTATTGGTCTGCTGGTTATAGTGTATGTTTTTCAGATATTGCTGATAAAGATAAACTTATAGAATGTAATGATACTTCTAATTGTTTTTTCGATGAAAATAATTATGAAGAATACATATATGATAAATTTGAAAATAAGTTACAGACTTATAAACATACATTTAAAAAAGTTAATAATGATTATTATTGGTATTCTACAGAGATTGTAAATAATTAGAAATATAAAGATACATAGGTAAATGTCTAGGTATCTTTTTTTTTAATGCATATCTTAAATTAAGAGGTGAAATT
>CANQHB010000010.1 GCA_947623755.1 uncultured Bacilli bacterium
TGCATTACCTATTGTATAAAAATATTATATAATAACATTGCAAGAAATTCAATAATTAAACTAAAAAAACTTAGTAAATAAACTAAAAAAACTTAGTAATATTCTTTACTAAGCTTACATTTTATCAAAATAATTAATTCCTATAGCTTTTCTTACTTTATCTAAAGTATCTCTTGCTTCAACTCGGGCCTTTTTACTACCTTCTTCTAACATTTCATATACTTGGTCTAAATGTTCTTCATAATAGGCTCTTTTCTCTCTCATTGGTTGAAGTAATTCTTCAATAACCTGATATAAAAACTTTTTTACTTTAACATCCCCTAATCCCCCTCTTCGGTAATGGTCTTTAAGTTCATCTAAATTTTTATATTCTGACAAATATTTCTTAAAATGTTCTTCTTTACAAAAGGCGTCTAAATACGTAAATACGGCATTATCTTCTACACAGCCTGGGTCTTCGATTCGAATATGATTAGGGTCGGTATACATGCCCATTATCTTTTTTCTAACTGTTTCACTATCGTCTGATAAATAAATACAATTACCAAGTGATTTACTCATCTTTGCTTTTCCATCTGTCCCTGGTAATCTCTTACAAGCATCATTTTCTTCAAGCATAATCTCGGGCATTCTAAGAACCTCACCATATAAACTATTAAAAGAGTGTACTATCTCTCGGCATTGTTCAATAAGTGGTAATTGGTCTTCTCCCACGGGCACATAATGCGCCTTAAATGCTGTAATATCCGCGGCTTGACTAACTGGATAATTTAAAAATCCAATTGGGACTGCTTCTCCAAATCCTCTTAAGTTAATCTCGGTTTTAATTGTCGGATTTCTTTTTAATCTTGCCACCGTGACTAAATTCATATAATGAATTGTAAGTTCGGTTAATTCTGGAATCTGCGATTGCACAAATATCGTTGTTTTCTTAGGGTCTAAGCCGGCCGCTAAATAATCTAACGCTACTTCTTTTAAACTATTTTTTATCTTCTCGGGATTACGTGCATTATCTGTTAAAGCTTGTAAATCCGCAATAAAAACATAAACGTCATATTCTCCACTATTTTGTAATCTTACTCTATTTCTAAGACTACCTACATAGTGTCCTAAATGTAACTTTCCAGTTGGTCTATCTCCTGTAAGTATTACCTTTTTTGCCATTAAAATCACCAAAAATATTATAACACGACTATTCTTTAATTTAAAGCAAAACTTCACTTAAAATATCTTTTTGTAAACTTACCATCAATATTTTAAATTTTTAAGATTATTTTTTAAAAATCTGCTATAATTATAATAGGGTGAAGTATATGGAAAATAATAAAGGCCTAAAAATAATACTTATTATTCTAATTATTTTAACTATTACGGTTTTTGTGGCTATAACCATATTGTATCTCATGGATAAAAAAGAAGAAGCTGCTCCTAATACTTCTTATTCTGCCAAAGCTTCCGCCGTTATCCAAAAATACAACCTAACTAACACTATTAATAATAAAGAATATTCCCAAACTTTAGAAACTATTTTAGAAGCCAATTTATTTGACCCCCAATACTTAGACGCTTATTATGAAATAAATTATCAAGAAGACCAAAACTTTCCTTATACTATCTCTAAACTTTTAACTAAGAATTATAATAGTACAGAAATAAATTATATATATGATAATTATTCTAATTGTTTAAACATATTATTAGATATGAACTATATTAATATTACCAACTTAAATAAATTAAGTAATTTTGACCCTTCTAAATTAGAAAGATACTTACAATATCATAAAACTAATAACCAATATGATATCGCAACGATTGTTACTTATGTTAATATTGGTCTTGATTTAGAAGGATATAGTAATTATGTTAGTTATACTACCGAAGATACTTCTAGTTATAAAATTCTAGTTAATAAATATCATAAATTACCTAATGATTATGAACCTTCTGACTTAGTACCCCTAAGCTATAATAGTAATCTTTTACTTCGGGAAGTCGCCGCGGAAGCTTTTGAACAATTAACCAGCGCCGCCACTTTAGACCAAGTTTATTTCTATCCTTTTAGTGCTTATCGTTCTTATACTACCCAATCGGTTTTATATACTAGGTATAAAGAACGTGATGGTGAAACTAAAGCCGATACTTATTCTGCTCGTCCTGGTTTTTCGGAACACCAATTAGGTCTAGCCGTCGATGTTAGAAGTCCTAACTTAGCCGATAATATTACTCCGGAAACTTATGAATGGCTCCTTAATAATTCTTATAAATATGGCTTTATAGTTCGTTATCCTAAAGGAAAGCAATATATTACCCAATATATGGAAGAACCTTGGCATATTAGATATTTAGGTATTGATTTAGCAACTAAAGTCCATGCTTCCAACTTAACTTATGATGAATACTATGATTTATACTTAGAAACTCGTTAAAGAGTTTCTTTCAATTTAAAAAAGATAACTTTAAAAGTTATCTTTCACTAATTCTAGGTTGTTCTTCTATAAAATCATCCGGTAATAAATTACCTTCTCTTGAATTAGCCATCTTCTTATTATCTAAATTAAGCATTTCCATAGCTCTATTATAAAAAGTTACTCTATCCATATTACTTAATAAAGGATTATTCGCGGCCATTAAAAAATTTTGGGCCATTATCATATCTGATAATCCATCTAACTTTCTATTAACTCCATCTAAAAGCTTAAGCATAATATCTAAATCTTCTTCTCTCATCATTTTCCTCCTACTCTAATTATATCTTAAAACCTTTAATAAACCAAATTAAATCATTTCTAATTTACATAGTTAGACAAAAAAACAACCCTTAAGGTTGTTATAATTAAACTAATTCTAATTTAACTTCTAAAGCATCGTCCCCAACACGTTCTTTAAGTTTAATAATTCTAGTATAACCCCCATTACGTGTTTCATAACGTTTAGCTAGTTCATTAAATACTTTATTAACTGCTTCTTGGTCATTATATAAGAAAGCTAAAGCATTTCTTCTTGCTACTAAAGTACCTTTCTTGCCATAAGTAATCATTTTATCAACAAATTTTCTTACTTCTTTAGCTCTAGCTTCAGTAGTAACAACAGATTCGTTCATAATTACATCCCGAGTAATATTAGCTAAAATGCTTCTTCTTTGTCTTGATTCTCTACTTAATTTTCTATATAACATGTTAACTCCTCCTAATCCCGGAACTTAAGTCCCATTTCTGCTACTTTATCTAAAACTTCTTTAAGTGATTTCTTACCTAGATTTCTAATCTTTGTAACTTCCACTTCTCTTTTTGAAATAAGGTCTTGAACTGTATGAATACCTGCTCTTTTTAAGCAATTATAAGCTCTAACTGAGAACTCAATTTCTTCAATTGGAGTTTCCAAAGTTTTAGTAATTGTATCAACTTTCTTCTCTTGCATTAAACCAGTTACATCACTAATTGCATTTAAATCTGCTACAATATTAAAATGTTCAATTAATATTCTAGCGGCTAACGCCATAGCTTCTTCTGGTGTCATACTACCATTTGTATTAATATCCATTGTTAATTTATCATAATTTTCATTTTGTCCTACTCTGGTAGATTCAACGTCATACTTAACAAGTTCAATTGGTGAATAATTTGAATCAATGGCAATAACTCCAACTTTATTATCCGCAAATAATTTCTTATTTTCTTTAGCATCAACATAGCCTTTACCATTAAATACGGTAACTTCCATGTCAATTTTTCCACCTTCAACCAAGTTACAAATAACTAAATCCGGATTAATAATATCCACATCGGCATTAGGTTCAAAATCTCCTGCGGTAACAGGTCCTACGGTATCTTTAAATAATCTTAAAGTTTTAATTTCTTCGGTATGATTTTTTACTACCACACTTTTAAGTGCTAAAACAATACTAGTTACGTCTTCAACTACGCCATCAATCTTTTGGAATTCATGTAAAACTCCTTCGATTTTAACAGAAGTAATTGCACTTCCTGGTAAACTTGATAACATAACTCTTCTTAGTGCATTTCCAATCGTTGTACCAAAACCTCTTTCAAGTGGTTCTAATTCAAATTTTCCATAATTATTGCTTTCTTGATATTCGGCAATTCTATATTCTGGTTTTTCAAAACTAATCATATTCCTATAACCCTTTCTCTATCACAAATTATTTTCTAGGACGTTTTGGTGGACGACAACCATTATGTGGTACTGGTGTCTCATCAGTAATAGATAAAATTTCAAGTCCTGCACTTTGTAAAGACCTAATTGCAGTTTCTCTACCAGCGCCTAAACCTTTAACAACTACATCAACTTTTTTAACACCTTGTTCCATTGCAGCTTTCCCAGCGGCCTCAGCACTCATTCCAGCAGCAAAAGGAGTTTTCTTTTTACTTCCTTTATACCCAATAGTACCACTAGATGCCCAAGCAATAACACTTCCATCTTTTTCTGTAATCGTAACGATTGTATTATTATAAGTAGAATGGATATGTGCAATAGCTTCTGGTATATTCTTTTTAACTTTTCTTTTTCTTCTATTATATGCCATAATTTAACCTCCTACTTAGTCGCTTTCTTCTTGTTTGCTACAACTTTACCTCTACCCTTACGAGTATGAGCATTACGGTTAGTTCTTTGTCCTCTTACTGGAAGACCTTTTTTATGTCTAACTCCTTGATAGCAACCAATTTCCATTTTATTTTTAATATTCATTTGGACAACTCGACGTAAATCACCTTCAACTACATGATTATCTACTTCTTTACGTAACCGAGCTATTTCTTCATCTGTTAAATCTTTAACTTTCGTCGCAGGATTAACCCCTGCTGCTTCACAAATTGTTTTTCCTAAATTATTACCAATCCCATATATTGCAGTAAGACCTACAAATATTTGTTTTTCACTTGGTAATTCAATATTTTTTATCCGTGCCATAATTACCTCCTTAACTATCCTTGCGTTTGTTTGTGTTTAGGATTTTCACAAATAACCATTACTTTACCTTTTCTTCTAATTATTTTGCACTTTTTACAAATCTTTTTTACTGATGGTCTAACTTTCATTATAATACCTCCATTATCTTTTATTCCATGTTATACGCCCACGTGTTAAATCATAAGGCGAAAGTTCTATTGTTACCGTATCACCTGGTAGAATACGAATCATATTTACTCGCATTTTACCAGAAACGTAGGCTTTTACAGTAAATCCATTTGAAAGTTCTACTAAGTAGTCGCTTCCTTTTAGAACCTCTACTACTTTACCTTCAACTTCAATTTTTTCTTCTTTATTTTGATTAACGTTATTTTTATTTTTATTTTTCGTCATCGCAAATTTCTCCTGTTAAAATTTTATATCCATCTTTTGTTACTACTACGGTATGTTCAAAATGAGCACTTGGAAGTTCATCATCTGTTGAAATTGTCCAATCATCATCATGTAAATATATGTCTCTATCTCCTAAATTAAGCATAGGTTCTACGGCAATTACCATTCCAGCTCTAAGAGTAACACCTGTTCCCGCTTTTCCATAATTAGGAACATCCGGGTCCTCATGAATATTTGTCCCTACTCCATGACCCACTAGTTCTTCTACTACTGATAAACCATGTGCATGGGCAAAAGTCTCAATGGCATTTCCTATATCACCTATTTTAGCACCTTCTTTAATTTTGCTCAAGCCTATCATTAGTGCTTTTTCGGTATTTTCAACTAATGCTCTAACTTCAGGTGCTACTTCGCCCACAATATAAGTTCTAGCCGCGTCACTATGATATCCATGTAGTTCTACTCCAATATCGATTGAAACAATATCTCCATTTTTTATCACTCTTTTGCCTGGTATTCCATGTACCACTTCATCATTAATTGATACACAAATACTAGCCGGATATCCTTCATAGTTTAGAAAAGATGGCTTAGCATTATGTGAGGAAATAAAATTATAAGCAATTTTATCTAACTCTTTTGTCGTTATTCCCGCTTTAACATGCTTTTTAACTTCTTCATGTGTTAAATAATTTAACTTACCTGCTTCACGCATTAATTTTATTTCTCTCTCACTTTTAATACTAATCATTTTCCGCCTCTTCTTTTATGCTTTTATATATTTCTTCTAATGGTAGATTTGCGTCTATCCATTTAAGCATTTTCTTTTCTTTATAATAATCTAAGATTGGACTTGTATTATCGATATATTCCTTAAATCTTATTTGAAAAGTTTCTTCCGTATCATCGCTTCTTTTTTCAAGTTCTACTCCACAATCATCACAAAGATTATCTTTTACAGGTCTTAATGATTCATTATTTAGATTATAGCTTCTCTTACACTTCGGACAAATAATTCTTCCTAGTACTCTTTTTAAAGCTTCTTCTAAATTAATATTTAAATAAATTGCTATATTGTTAGTAACATTATTACTTACTAACATTTTATCTAAAGCTTCCGCTTGTTTAAGTGTTCTAGGAAAACCATCTAAGATAAAAGGTCTATCTAATTTTTTTAATTTATTATCGACTAAACTAATTACCAATTCATCACTAACTAGTTTTCCTTCACTTATTATTTTATTAATTTCTAATCCTAATTCTGAACCACTTTTAATTTCTTCTCTTAAAAGGTCACCTGTACTAATATGTTCATAATTAAAATCTTTTGTTAAATAATCACTAATTGTTCCCTTGCCTGCGGCCGGAGGAGCAATAAATATGATATTCTTCATTATCTAAACCTCTTCTTACGCGCTTGATAACTTCTCGCTGTTAAGCTACTTTCAATTTGTTTATAAGTTTCAATTGCTACCCCTACTACAATCAAAATTCCTGTTCCACCAATTGTAACATTACCAGGTAAATCAGTAAATGTTGAAATAAGTACTGGTAAAGCGGCAAGTATTACTAAGAATACTGAACCTACTAAAGTAAGTCTTGACAATGATTTACTAATATATTTGCTTGTTTCTTCACCCGGTCTCACACCCGGAATATATCCCCCATTTTTATTTAAGTTTTTACTCATTTCTTCAGGATTCATTGTTAAGAATGTATAGAAATATCCAAATATAAAGATAAGAATAACATATAATAACAATCCAGTTGGGGATGTATATACAATATAATTATTAACAAAATCTATCGCTGCTTTATTTCCAATAAGTCCTACAATTGTCGCTGGTATAGTTGTTAATACTGAAGCAAATATTACTGGAATAACACCCGCACTATTAATCTTAATCGGTAAATAAGATTGTTGAGCTCCATAAGCACTAGTTGTCCGATTAGAATATTGAATTGGTATTCTTCTTTCGGCTAAGGTTATCCATATAATTCCTACAATTATCAAAATATAAACTAAGATAAATAGTAAGAATAAAGAAATACCAAGCCCAGTTTCCATTCCGCCATTAATGAAGGCATTAAATGCTCCCGTAAATACACTAGGCATACTCATAATTATACCGGCCATGATAAGTAATGACTGTCCATTTCCAATACCCTTACGAGTAATTTCATCACCCATCCATAATAAGAATGCTGTTCCTGCGGTCATTACTAAACTTATTTTAATGACTGTCATAACATCACTCTCATGCAGTGTAAATACACTTATTGCATAAGCTTGTATAAAGGCTATTATAATACCTAAATATCTAGTAATTTTATTAATTTTTTGTCTACCAACATAACCTTCTTCTTTTAAATCTTTAAAATAAGGAATGATATCCATTTGTAATAATTGTGTTATGATACTAGCCGTAATATAAGGACTAACACCTAACCCAAATATTGAGAAATTTCTCAAAGCTCCACCACTCATTAAATTAAATATTTCTAAAAAACCCAGTTCACTAGTAATATAATTTGCCCAAGGAATCGTAATACCTGTTCCTAATGCAAAGAAACCTAAACAAAATAATGTAAAATAAATTCTTTTTCTTAAATCTTTATTAGATTTACTAAATATTTTGGCAATTCCTTTAAACATCTAAATCACCTCAGCTTTACCGCCAGCATTTTCTATTTTTGTAACCGCTGAAGAAGAAAATCTATGAGCTTTAACTATTAATTTCTTAGTTAAATCTCCATTAGCTAGTACTTTAACTCCACTAAGTTGTTTTTTAATAATTCTTTTTTCTTTAAGTACTTCTGGTGTTACAATCTCACCATCTTTAAAGTATTTTTCTAAATCGGCTAAATTAATAGTCGCATATTTAGTTTCAAAACGTTTATTATTAAATCCTCTTTTTGGAATTCTTCTATAAATTGGAGTTTGTCCACCTTGAAACCATGGACTAATACTTGCTCCACTTCTTGATTTTTGACCATTTTCTCCGCGTGTGGCAGTTTTACCCATTCCACTTCCAGGACCACGGCCAACTCTTTTACGTGCCTTTGTTTCATTAGACACTGGTAATGACTCTAACTTCATCTTATAATTCCTCCACGTTCTTGCCACGTAAGGCTGCTACTTTAGCTGGACTCTTTTGAGATTTTAAAGCTTCAAGTGTAGCTTTCGCAACATTAATTTTAGTATTAGACCCTAAAGATTTAGATACGATATCTTTAACTCCCGCTAACTCTAAAACAGCTCTGGCTGCTCCACCAGCAATAACTCCTGTACCTTTTTTAGCTGGTTTAATCATTACTACTGCTCTACCAACTTTACTTGTAGCTTCATGTGGAATAGTTCTGTTTTCAATTAAAGATACTTTTGTTACATTCTTATTAGCGGCTTGTAAAGCTTTCTTAATAGCTTCTGGTACTTCATTAGCTTTACCATTTCCAATTCCTACTAAACCTTTACGATTTCCCACTACTACAGTTGCTGAGAATCTAAAGTGTCTACCACCTTTGGTAACTTTTGTTACTCTACCAATAGATATAACTTTTTCTTCTAATAGATTTTTCTTAGGTTCTATATTTTTCTTTGGCATAACTTAATCCTCCCACTCTAGAATTCTAAACCATTTTCCCGTGCAGCGTCTGCTAAAGCTTCTACACGTCCATGGTATAAATAGCCACCTCTATCAAAAACAACTTTTTTGATTTTTGCAGCTTTACATTTTTTAGCAATATCTGCTCCGACTAACTTAGCCGCCTCGATATTACCCCCATTTTTAATCTTTAGTTCAACCGTTGATGAGCTAACTAAGGTTTTTTGTGCAACATCATCAATTACTTGAACATAGATTCCTTTATTAGAACGAAATACATTTAGTCTTGGTATTTCTTTTGTTCCACTTACAGTTTCTCTAACTCTAACGTGACGTCTTTGACGTGCAACCGTCTTCGCTTCTTTCTTAATCATAATATCCGACCTTCCTAACCTTATTTAGCTGCTTTCTTACCTTCTTTACGACGTACATATTCGCCTTTGTAACGAATACCTTTACCTTTATAAGGCTCTGGTTCTCTTACTTTCCGAACATTAGCCGCAAATTCCGCAACTTTTTGTTTATCAATACCACTAATTGTAATTTCAGTATTACTTACTTGTTCTACCTTTAAATCACTAGGAACATTTATAATTACTGGATGAGAAAATCCGGCACTAATATTGATTTTATTTCCACTAACTTGGAAACGATAACCAACACCAACTGCTTCTAAGCCTTTACTAAAACCAGTACTAACTCCAATAACCATATTATTGATTAAAGAGTTCATTGTTCCAACGCACATATTAGCTTCTTTGGTTTCTTTCTTAGCTTTGGTTTCAATTGTATTTTCATTTATTATAACTTCAACCAAATCATTAATTTTTTCTGTTAAAGAACCTTTTGTTCCTTTAACTGTTATTATCTCATTTTCAATTGTTGCACTAACACCATTAGGCATTGCGATTTTTCTATTACCGATTCTACTCATAATATTTCCTTACCAAATATAGGCAAGTACTTCGCCTCCTAATCCTGCTTCTCTCGCTTCTTTATCAGTCATTAAACCTTTAGAAGTCGAAATAATTGCAATTCCAAGTCCATTTAGAACCCGAGGAATTTCTTCATTCTTCGCATAAACTCTTAAACCAGATTTACTAATTCTTTTAAGTCCAGTAATAACTCTTTCTTTTCTCTCACCATATTTTAAAGTTAAAATAAGTTTATTACCAGTTACTGCTTCAATATTTTCATAATCCGCAATATAACCTTCTCTTTTAAGAATTTCTGCAATCCCTAAAGTCATCTTTGTTCCAATAACTTCAACTTTTTCATATTTCATTTGATTTGCATTACGAATTCTTGTAAGCATATCTGCAATTTTATCTTGAACCATCTAAAATTCCTCCTTCCTTACCAACTTGATTTCTTAACGCCTGGTATTTTACCTTCATTTGCAAGTTCTCTAAAGCAAATACGACAAATACCAAATTTCCGCATTACGCCATGAGGTCTACCGCATCTTTCACATCTAGTATAACGACGAACTTCAAACTTAGGTGTTCTTTTATTTTTAATTATCATACTTTTCTTTGCCATAGTTACCTCCTAATTCTTAAATGGCATTCCAAATGCCTTTAATAAAGCTAGTGCTTCTTCGTTAGTCTTAGCCGTAGTTACAAATACAATATCCATTCCACGCACTTTAACTACATTATCATATTCAATCTCTGGGAAAATAAGTTGTTCCTTAATACCTAAAGTATAATTACCTTTACCATCAAAAGCTGTCTTTGAAACTCCTCTAAAATCCCTAACTCTCGGAAGGGCTACTCTAATTAATTTTTCCATAAAATTATACATAGCTTCTCCTCTTAAAGTTACTTTAACTCCAATTGCTTGACCTTCTCTTATTTTAAAGCCTGCAATAGATTTTTTAGCTTTTGTAACAACCGCTTTTTGACCAGTTATAATCTCTAAATCTTTTTCTGCTGCTTCAATAAACTTATGGTCATGAGAACCATCTCCACAACCCATATTTATGACAATTTTATCTAATTTAGGTACTTGCATAACACTTGAATATTTAAATTCATCTTTTAAACTTTTAACGATTTTATCTTCGTAAATTTTCTTATAATTACTCATAAATATTCACCTACTTTGTTTTACTTTCTTTTTTAGTTTTTGTTGTAGCTTTCTTTGTTTCCTTTTTAGTTTCGGTTTTCTTTACATTTGATACGTGAATAGGTAATTCAATATCGAATATACCGCCTTTATCATTTTGATTATTTGGTTTAACGTGTTTTTTAGCTACATTAATTCCTTCAACAACAACTTTGTTTTCATTTTTTAAAGTTTTAATAACTTTCCCACTTTTACCTTTATCTTTACCAGCAATTACAATTACTTCGTCGCCAACTTTAATTTTCATCATTTTTGACCTCCTAAATAACTTCTTTTGCTAGAGATACAATCTTCATATAATCATGTTCTCTAAGTTCTCTAGCTACTGGTCCTAATACTCTAGTACCTAGTGGTGATTTATCATCTTTAATAATTACACAAGCGTTGTCATCAAATTTAATATAACTACCATCATTTCTTCTAATACCTTCCGTAGTTCTAACAATAACTGCTTTTACTACTTTACCTTTTTTCATATTAGAATTAGGTATTGCTTTCTTAACAGTTCCAATAACTACATCTCCGATATTACCATATTTTACTTTCGAACCACCCATAACTCTAATAACTAGTAATTCTCTAGCACCGGTATTATCCGCAACTTTTAATACTGTTTCTTGTTGAACCATACTTATTACCTCCTAAAGAATTACAGCCTTAGAAACTATGCTTACAAGTTCATATCTTTTAGTTTTAGATAATGGTCTTGTTGCTCTGATTCTAACTGTATCTCCAATACCAGCTTCATTCTTTTCATCATGAGCTGTATATTTTTTTGAATATTTAACACGTTTCCCATATAGGGGATGATTTTTGTAAGTTTCTACTAATACTGTAATCGTTTTATCATTTTTATTACTTACAACTTTTCCCACTAATTCTTGCTTTCTATTCTCCATCATGTGCCTCCTTAAGTTCTCTTTCACGTATAACCGTTTTCATTCTTGCTACATCTTTTCTAAGTTCTTTAATTTTTGAAGGCTTCTCTAAAGTACCAGTAGATTGTTTCATTCTAAGATTAAATAACTCTTTTTTAGCTTCTCTAATCTTGCCCTCTAATTCTTTATTAGAAAGTTCTCGAAAGTTATTAGTTTTCAAGAGATTCACCTTCCTTTACATCCTTTTTCACAAATTTTGTTTTAATTGGTAATTTATGACTAGCAAGTCTTAAAGCTTCTCTTGCTGTTGCTTCATCAACTCCACCAATTTCAAACATGATTTTTCCTTCTTTAACAACTGCTACCCAATCTTCAACGTTACCTTTACCTTTACCTTGACGAGTTTCTAATGGTTTTCTAGTAATTGCTAAATGCGGGAATATGTTTATCCAAACTTTACCACCACGTTTCATGTAACGTGTCATAGCAATACGGGCTGCTTCAATTTGACGAGCCGAAATCCATGAACCTTGTTTTGCTTGAAGACCATATTCTCCAAAATGAAGTTCCGTATTTCCTCTAGCATGACCATCATAAGTAAGTCTATGTGGTTTTCTATATTTAGTCTTTTTTGGCATTAACATGAGATTCATCTCCTCTCGCAGTTTTTTTAGTTGGAAGAATTTCATCTTTGTAAATCCAAACTTTTACCCCAATTTTACCATAAGTTGTATCAGCCTCAGCAATCGCATAATCCACATCGGCTCTAATCGTATGAAGAGGAACAGTACCTTCAGTATATCCTTCAGTCCGAGCCATTTCTGCTCCACCTAATCTTCCAGATACACTCGTTTTAATTCCTTTAGCTCCTGCTTTCATTGTATTTCTAATTGCTCTTTTTTGGGCACTTCTAAATGGTGCTCTTGCTTCAATTTGCGCTGCAATATTTTGCGCTACTAATTTAGCATTTAAATCTGGATTTTTAACTTCAACGATATTTACATATACGTCTTCACCAACTAATTTTTTAATTTCTTTTCTTAATTTTTCGATGTCTTCTCCACCTTTACCAATAATTACACCTGGTTTAGCAGTATTAATAGTTACATCGATTCTATTTTTCTTTCTTTCAATTACGATTGATGCCACAGCTGCATCTTTTAATTTCTTTTCTAGATATTCTCTTATTTTAATATCTTTATTTAAAGTCGCTGCATAATCTTTCTTAGAAAACCATTTAGATTCCCAAGTTTTATTAACTCCAAGTCTAAAACCTATTGGATTAACTTTTTGTCCCATTATGCTTCCTCCTTAACTTTTCCATCACTAACTTTAACAGTTATATGACTAGTTCTTTTATCTCTTCTATCAACATTTCCACGACTAGCAAATTTTATTCTTTTATAAACTTGTCCCGGATTAATATAACATTCACTGATATATAAATCTTCTTCTTTAGCTCCTAAATTATTTACGGCATTAGCAATTGCACTATTTAAAACTTTAAGTATTAAACGCGCTGCTTTAGTATTGGTATTTTCTAAAATGCCTTGAGCTGTTTGTACATCTTTTCCTCGAACAAGGTCTAAAGTCATTCTTGCTTTTCTAGGGGCAATCATAGCTCCCTTATGTATTGCATAAGCTTCCATTTATTTACCTCCTACTTTTGTCCTGCATGTCCACCAAACTTACGAGTTAATGAAAATTCTCCAAGTTTGTGTCCAACCATATCTTCTGTAATATATACTGGAATGAACTCTTTACCATTATGAACTGCAATTGTATGTCCTACAAAATCAGGGAAAATAGTTGAACGACGAGACCAAGTTTTAATAACTTCTTTTTTACCTGTCTTATTTAATTCTTGAACCTTTTTAAGTAATCTATCGAATACATAAGGCCCTTTCTTTAAACTTCTTGCCATTTTACTCACCTATTTGTTCTTTCTACTAACAATTAACTTGCTAGAAGCCTTTTTATTTTTTCTTGTCTTATAACCAAGTGCTGGTTTACCCCAAGGTGTCATTGGACTCTTACGTCCGACTGGAGTACGTCCTTCACCACCACCATGAGGATGGTCGTTAGGGTTCATTACACTACCTCTATTAGTAGGTCTAATTCCCATATGACGTTTCCGTCCCGCTTTACCTAGATTTACTAGTTCATAATCTTCATTACCAACAACTCCAATAGTTGCCATACAAGTACCAAGTATTTTTCTTGTTTCACCACTTTGAAGTCTTAAAATAACATATTTACCATCACGGCCAAGAATTTGTGCACTAGCGCCGGCAGAACGACAAATTTCTGCTCCTTTACCTGGTTTAAGTTCAATACAATGTACAACTGTACCAACTGGAATAGCTTCAAGTGGTAAAGCATTACCTACTTTAATATCGGCATTTTCACCATTTTCAATTATCATTCCAACTTGTAAGCCTTTAGGTGCAATAATATATTTCTTTTCACCATCTTTATAATTGATTAAAGCTATATTAGCACTTCTATTTGGGTCATATTCTATTGTTGCAACTCGACCTGTTACTCCAATTTTATTTCGTTTATAATCAATTAAACGATATTTTCTTTTAGCTCCTCCCCCAATGTGTCTTACAGTCATTTTACCTTGATTGTTTCTTCCACCAGTTTTAGCTTTTGTTTTAATTAAGCTTTTAGTCGGAGTACTAGTTGTTAACTCTTCATTTTGAAGTGTTGTCATTCCTCTACGTCCATTAGTCGTAGGTTTAAATTTTTTAATTGCCATAACTTACTCCTCCTTAAATTTCAATTTTAGAGTCTTTATCTAAGGTAACAATTGCTTTTTTATAAGTCTTAGTCTTACCTGTATATCTTCCAACTCTTTTATCTTTTGCTTTTGTATTTAATGTATTGACACTTACTACTTTAACACCAAAGGCTTTTTCGATAGCCTTTTTAATTTGTGGCTTAGTCGCTTCTTTTGCTACTTTAAATGTATATACATTATCATTTTGCATTTTATATGCACTTTTTTCTGTAATAACTGGTGAATAAATAATATCTGTATAATCTTTCATTATTTAAGCACCTCCTCGATTTTTTCTATTGCTTCTGTATCAATTACAAGTACATCTGCATTAACAATATCTAAACAGTTAATATCTTCACTCATAATATGATAAGCATAACCTAAATTTCTTGTAGCCATAAATAAATTTTCATTTTCATCTTTAGTTACAAAAAGTATTTTACCTTCTAATTTTAAGTCTTTAATTAGTTTCTTAACATCTTTCGTTTTTAAATTATCTAATTTAATACTATCAAGAACTACTAAAGCTTTTTCTTGAGCTTTTAAACTTAAAGCACTCTTTAATGCTAAAGCTCTTTCTTTCTTATTAATATCGAAAGTATAATCCCGTGGACTAACCGCATGAACTATACCTCCACCTCTCCATTGTGGAGCTCTTGTACTACCTTGACGAGCCCGTCCAGTATCTTTTTGTTTCCAAGGCTTTCTTCCTCCTCCAGATACTTCACTGCGAGTTTTAGCCTTTGCTGTACCTTGACGTGTTGCTGCAAGTTGTAACTTAATCATTTTCTTTAAAACTTGTTGATTAGCTTCAATATTCCAAATACTATCATCTAAAGTTAAATCTTTAACTTTTTCTAAAGCCATATTTTTTACACTTATTTTCATAATTTAAAATTCCTTTCTAGAAAACTAATTGTTTTCTCCTGGATTTTCTTCTTCATTAGTAGTAACTTCTTCTGTAGCTTCAGTTTCTTCTGGAGTTTCTGCTACTGTCTCTTCAACAGCTACCTCAGTTGCTTCTTCCGCCTTAGGTTCCTCCACTACTTCATCAACAACATTTTCATAAGTTAAAATTTCTTTTGGATTTTTCTTTCTTGAATTTTTAACTGCTGACCTAATTAATACTAATGAATTTTTGGCCCCTGGAATATTACCACTAACTAAAATATAGTTTTCATTTGCATTTACTTCAATAACCTCTAAGTTTTGAATAGTTACCGTTTCAACTCCCATATGTCCAGATAAATGCTTACCTTTTAAAACTCTTTTAGGAAGCATAGTTCCCATTGAACCTGGTCTTCTGTGATACATAGAACCATGAGTTTCCGGTCCTCTCGATTGATTATAACGTTTAATAACACCGGTAAAACCTTTACCTTTACTAGTTCCGGTAACGTCGATTACTTCTCCTACTTCAAATAAATCGGCACTAATGGTATCTCCTACATTGTAAGTTCCTTCATAATCTCTGATTTCTTTTAAGAAGCGCTTAGGAGTAGTGTTTGCTTTTTTAGCTCTCCCCATTTCTGGTTTTGTTGCCTTTTTTTCTTTCTTTTCAAATACGCCTAATTGAATAGCATTATAGCCATCAGACTCTACTGTCTTAACTTGCATTACAGTATTAGGAGTAACTTCCACAACTGTAACTGGAATTAATTTTCCATCTTTTGAAAAAACTTGAGTCATTCCAATTTTGCGTCCTAAGATTCCTTTCATTTTTAATCCTCTTTTCTATCAATTATAATTTTATATCAATGTCTACACCACTAGGTAAATCTAAGTGAGTTAAAGCATCAATAGTTTCTTTGCTTGGGTTTTTAATATCAACCAATCTTTTATGTGTCCGCATTTCAAATTGTTCGCGTGCATCTTTGTCCTTATGTACCGCTCTTAAAACAGTATATTTTTGAATTTCTGTTGGAAGTGGTACTGGTCCAGATATTTCCCCACCTGTTCTTTTAACAGTTTCTACAATTTTTAGAGCTGCATTATCAAGAAGTCTATGGTCATACGCTCTTAAATTGATTCTTACTTTTGTATTTGACATTTACATGTCCTCCTTTCGCCTATATCTAGTATAGACTTGCATCCGTCCGAATTACCTGATATGAGAATTAATTGAAACAACCAACCCTCGCGTATCAGCAACCTCGCACATCTAAGCCAGTCATACGTCATAGATTATATCAATATATTCTATGAAAATCAAGCCTAAATTACACAAAAATGCAAAAAAATTTTTACCAATCAAAAAAGGCCTCTAAGCCTAATCTAATAAATTATAAGTTATAGGAATTATTCCCGCTGAACTTACAAAAGAAACAATATAACTATCTTGATATTTCGAAACTATTATTCCAATTGTTTTATTATGGAAATCTTCCTTTAACTCCTCATCTACCCCTTTCATATAAAACTCAATTTGCGCTTTATCTTCTTTCTTTAATTCTCGCATTTTTAGTTCCACTACTACAAACGCATTTAATTTAAAATTAAAAAGCAGAATATCTATCCGATAATTTTTATTATTAATTTTTAATTTATATTCATTACCTACTAAAGTAAAACCTTCTTCCAATTCTAAGAAAAAATTTTGTAATTCTGCTAAAATTTTTAATTGCAAATCACTTTCTTTTAAAATCTCATCTTCTTTAGATAATTTAATAATTATCGGATTTCTAATATGCTCTTTAATTTTATATTCTTTATTATCACCAATAAATTCAATATGTTCCGGTTTTTCTAGTAATCTTTCATAAGCTTCACTTTTTATTTGTTCTATTAATTCTCTTTTCGATAAATTATTAGTAAGACACAAATTTAAGTAATAGTTTCGCTTATTCTCATCTTTAATTGGTAATAGCTCTCGATAATTACTCCAAGAAATGGCACCCACTGGGGGCCGTTTTTTAAATGACATATAAAACTGCCGCATTTTTCTTAAATTTCTAACTTGATAATTCTGTCCATAAAGACTCGTTAACTTTAAAGACCACTTTTTAATTAACTCGTTACCATACTTGGCTCTAGCTTCTCCTCCTTGAGCTTCTACGATTAGTCTTCCTATTTCCCAATAAGTTTTAATAACCTCTGTATTATCTTGTAAATTTCTAACTCTAACGTTTATTTCTCTTTTTCTAATAAGATGTTCGATTTTTTCATAATAATTATTCACTTTTATTCCCCCTTCAATTATAATAATACCACATATTTTCCCTTTGTCAAATAAAAAAAATATCGTGCTAATTTTAAATACAAGATTTAAAATATCGATATTATTTTTTTAAGAAAATTCTTAGGATTAATCTTGTATCCTAATTCTTCTATACTAAGCCTTAACCAAGCATATGAGTCTAAAAAGGATATTGGACGCACACCAGGAGTAGTGTTGTTCACGTTGTTAGTGTTGAGGGTGCCATTACTACCCACAGAGAACACGTTAGCATTGCCGTTAAAGTTCCACGGAGACTGCTCGTTTGCGTATAGATTAACCCAATTATATTATACACCTTTCACGAACCCTGTACCAGGCCTTCGTGATAATTTTCTTTGGAAATGCAAAGTCGACAACTTATGTTGCCGACTATACCTGTTTTCAAAATTTATTCTTGCAAACCAAGTTTGCAAATTTGGATATAATTTATTATATATAATTTTGGTGAGGCAGGTCCAAAATGAAGAGTCATTTTGAACCACCACACTACACTCCTTGAAAGTGCATTAACTCATACATAGTTCGCTAACCGCTTACTATGTATGG
>CANQHB010000011.1 GCA_947623755.1 uncultured Bacilli bacterium
TGCCAAACACGTATTGACAATACGCAATAAAAGTGATATTTTATTATTATATACTAAACGTATTATAAATACGTATTACAAAAAGGAAGTTGAGAAAATGAAAAAGAATAAAAAAATAATAGTTGTGGTGTTTGTAATGTTACTAACAGTAAGTATAGCTTTAGCTTATTTTGTAGGAAGAACCCTATTAGATGGAAAAGGAGCTAGTACTACAGTAACAACCGCTAATATCCATGGAGCTACTCTAAAAGTCGAAGGAGAATTAAACTTTAATGCAGAAGGAATGCTTCCAGGACATAGAGATATTTCCAGAATTAAAGTAACAGCAACAGGTAATAATGAGCTTATTCCTTATAATTTAGTATGGACCGGAACAAATAGTTTAGCTACAAATTTAAAATTCACCATTTATAAAACAAGTAATCAAATCGAAACAAGTTCCAATTGTAAAAAACATGATGAACAAGTAAGTGGTGGAAGAAAATTATATGAGACATGTGATATCAAAAATGAAAATTTAATGGGCGAAGTATTAACAACAGGAACAATCCAATCAAGTGAAGAAAGTGTAAGAGTAGAACTAGCCAAAGATGAATTTATTAATGCTACCCCAGATGGACAGGTAGTATATTATTATATCATAATCGAATATCCAAATGAAAATAGTGACCAATATCCACAAGATAAAGGAGGTTCATTTAATGGAGTAATAAATGCCGAGGCCAGTGATACCAAACCTGACATTAACATTATTGCAGCGTACATAGAACAAGAAGATGGAAAGTATGAAAAAACAGACGACATACCCCAAACTGGTTATACTATAAATAAAAGTAAAAGTATATGTAATAATAATGCAATACCAGGGTATGATTATAAAAATAAAAGAGTATATTTTGAAAAATTAACAAAGAGTGGAACCGAATGTGAATTATATTTTGATATAAAAAAGACACCAGAAGACGTATTAGCAGATTTAGGATTACAAGAATCGCAAACTGAGTGTCCAACAGAAAATGATGGAGAAGTGACGGTAACAGAAACAGAAGACACACAAAAATTAATATGCAGTGCCCCAGATGACGATGGTGAAAGTTACTATTTTAGAGGAACAACTAATAATAATTGGGTTAAGTTTGGAAAAACAGATAATGATGAAGATATCTGGTGGCGAATAATTAGAATCAATGGTGATGGAACCATAAGATTAATCTATGCCGGAGAAGGAACAGCACCAACAAATAATGGTTCAAATGCAATAGATAGTCAAATATATAATAAAGAATCTAATTATAATACATATGTAGGGTATTATTATGGTTCAACTGAAAGTACAGAATTTGCTGAAACACATTCCAATAGTACACCAAGTACAATAGCAGAAAGAACAGAAAAATGGTTTAGTAGTGAAACAAATTTAAATGAAGATACACAATTGAATCATATCGATGAAAATGCGGGATTTTGTAATAATAGGCAAATAAGTGATACTGCTAGAGAGTGGTGGTCATATGAAGGAACATCGAATAGAGGTACTAGAAATGCAATAACAGCATATAAAGGATTTTATAATATATTTACAACAACGCAAAGTTATAGAACAGATGTAAATTATGCGAGTTTAAAATGTAGCAGCAATTCAGAAAATTATGAGAATAACACAGATTATAAAAGGGACTATTATACATGGAAGAGAAAAGCAACAAGAGGAAATCAAGCTTTAGCTTATCCAGTAGGACTAATTACAGTAGATGAAGTAATATTAGCCGGCGGATTTGGAAATAAAGCAAACTCTGGGTATTGGTTAAGTTCTGGAACGTACTATTGGACCATGTCTCCATGGTGCATGAATGGCAACGGTTCTGCTTATGTATTATATGTTCAAGATAATGGCGCTATAATTAACAACTATGGCATCGTGCACAGCACCTATGGTGTTCGCCCAGTAATCAATTTAAAAGCTAGCACCATATTTGTTGAAAGTACAGGAAATGGTACTTGGGGAACAACAACTAACCCATATATTGTTGCTTAAATAATAAAAAATCTTGCTCATAATGCATGTAATTTATGGGCAAGTAGGCCAACCCTTTACGGCCTAACATATTACAGAGTAAAGTTTATTCTTTACTCTTTTTTTGTCTGTCGAACTTTGTCGAAGAATGTACCAAATTCCCAAATTTTTTCCGGTTTTAAGCGAAAAAAAAGGAAATAGGGTATATCCGGGTAATAATTATTAGTGAAGGGAGGTTTTCCAATATGATTAGCTCGGATATACTTTTCAAGTATCTTTTCTCTAATAAAATATTCTTAACTGATTTAATTAATTCTTTCTTTAAATACCTAAATGAAGATTTAGAAATAGTTTTTACTAGTGTTAAAGCTCAAGAGTATATGTTACCTAATAAAAAGAAATTAAAAGGTTTTTATGGAGATTTAATTGCCACCTTAAATAATGGTAATATTATATCCATAGAAATGTATAAAGATAATTTTAATAAAAGAGGATTCAATAAAAGTTTTAGTTATTTATGTAGACTAGTATCTAATCAAATGAACATGGGAGATGAACATTATGAAAATATCAAGAAAGTAATAGGGATAAGTTTTATAAATGGAAACTTTAAAAGGCAAAATGAAAAGATAGTAAATGAATATGACTTTAGTCAAAGAATAACCAATAAAGTAATCGATGAAGGGAATTTAGAGCTATATTTAGTAAGACTTGATTTAGTAGAAAAAAGAAGGTATAATGTATATAAAGAAGAAAGATTTATAAGATGGTTAAGAATGATAAATGCGAGAAGCATTGAAGAATTAGAAGAAATCGGAAAGGGAGATGAAACAATGGAAGAAGCAATCAGATTTGTAAAAAGATGGACAGAAGAAAGTTCTAAAGATGGCTTTGAAAGATATGTTAGAGAAAAGTGCTTTGAAGCGGAAGAAAAAGGTGAAAATAAAGGCATTCAAAAAAGGAATATAGAAATAGCCCGTAATTTATTAAGCCTAGAAATATCGGTTGATGATATAATGAAAGTTACTGGTCTAAGCAAAAAAGAAATTGAAAAATTATAACATATTTATTAAAAGCAATAAAGATAGGTAAGAAAATGGAAGAAGCAATAAGATTTGTAAAAAGATGGACCGAAGAAAGTTCCAAAGATGGCTTTGAAAGATATATTAGAGAAAAGTGCTTTGAAGCAGAGGAAAAAGGTGAATTACGTGGTGAAAAGCAAAAAAGTGTAGAAATAGCTTATAACCTTCTAAATCGTGGTATGAGCCTAGAAGAAATAAGTGATATTACCAATATTAACATATCCAAACTTAAAAAAATGCAATCAAGTTAAACCAAAAATTAAAAGGGTGAAGATAAATCTTTACTCTTTTATTTTTAATTTATAAATGCTATAATTAAATAGAGGTGTAACTTAATATGAAAAGAAAAGAAGTAATTGATTTTATAACTAACATATCTTTACTAATATTATCATGCATAATTTTATTATTCCCAACGCTAAAAATAACCGATGTCAAACTAGTCTTGGAATTAATTTTTAGCTTTTATACTATTTTAAAATTTACCGGTTTTATTCTCGTTTTTAAAGAACATGACTATGAAAATCTCTTTACCAGTCTTGTTTCTTTAGGTAGTTTAATATCTTTATTCTTTATTAAATTAACTACTCAAAACATAGCCTTAATTTTACTTGTTTACTTAGGCTTCATGAGTATTATAAAGTTAAAAAAAGCCGATTTTTACCATGATAGGTCCAACAAAATGTGGATTTTAAGATTATTTATTTTATTTACTTTCCTAATTCTAGGTTTAATTTTAAGTTTAAACTTAATGCATGAAAACAGCGTTCAAATCTTAATAATAGGTTTCTACTTTGTTATAAATAGTCTTTTAGATACTATCGACCCTTTAACTTCCTATTTAATGAGGAGTAATAAATAATGCAACTAGTAAAAGATTTTGCTGCCTATCAAATATTAGATATGGCAAATGGTGAAAAATTAGAAAAATGGGGTAATTACACTTTAATAAGACCCGACCCTCAAATAATTTGGAGTGATAAAAGTACTAATCTTTGGGCTAATGCCCATGCTATTTATAAAAGGAGTAATACTGGGGGAGGCGCCTGGAATATCCAAAAAGATATGCCTAATTCTTGGGTTATTAACTATCAAGATTTAAAGTTTAATTTAAAATTAATGAATTTTAAACATACTGGTTTATTTCCCGAACAAGCTATAAACTGGAACTTAATTCGTAAAACTATTAAAGAAGCTAACCGTCCCTTAAAAGTTTTAAATTTATTTGGTTATACTGGCGCGGCTTCCATTGCTGCCTTAAAAGAAGGGGCTAGTGTAGTTCATGTTGATTCTTCCCGAGGCATGATTGAGTGGGCCAAAGAAAATGTAAAAATAAACCATTTAGAAGAGCAAGAAATTCACTTTTTTGTTGATGACGTTCGGAAATTTGTGAAAAGAGAAATCAGAAGAGGTAACAAATATGACATTATTATAATGGACCCTCCATCTTTTGGCCGTGGCAGTAAAAATGAGGTTTGGAGTGTTGAAAAAGACTTAGCTAAGCTTGTTAAAGACACTAGTGAATTACTAAGTAAAGACCCTTTATTATTTATTATTAATAGTTACACGACCGGTTTATCTAAAACTGTTTTAGAAAATCTCTTATCATTATATATCGCTTCTAACCATAATGGCTCCATAAGTAGTGATGAATTAGGTTTACCTATGACTAATTCAAAACTAATCTTACCGTGTGGCTTGTTCGCTCGTTGGTCTAAAAATTAAAGTTCTAACTCCAACTTTTAAACATATATTTAATTAGAAAGTCGAGGAAATTAAATATATGGAAATATTAAAAGTATCTAGTAAATCTAACCCTAGTAAAGTTGCCGGGGCTATTGCGAATATCTTTCGTGAAAAAGGTAGTGTCGAAATTCAAACTATCGGGGCCGGTGCTTTAAATCAAGCCATAAAAGGAATTGCCATAGCTAGAGGTTTTGTAGCACCTAGTGGTGATAACTTAGTCGTGATACCAGCTTTTAACGACGTTGTAATTAATGGCGAAGACAAAACCGCGATGAAATTAATTGTTACGAAAAAATAGTCAATTTTTCTAAGTTGACTTTTTTTATACACATTTTTTCGGAATTAATTGCCAACTTCCCTTAAATCTATTATAATTATAATAGGGTGATAGTATGAAAATAGTCTTAACCGACGTTGAAGGCAATACTTATAAAGCTGAAATTCTATTTACACATTTTGATTATACTTTTGGTAAAAATTATATTGTTTATTTAATTGACGATGATTTACTAGCCTCTTCCTATGAAGAAGTAGATAATAAATATATTATTAATAATGATTTAAGCAGTAATGAATACGACATGATTGACCGCGAAATTGCGAAAAAAATGGGTGAAGCTTATGCATAGTTATTATTTTACCGCCGAAAGAAATCATCGCGCTTTTTATGAAGTTATGGGCACCAATATGAAAATTCATGTTGTTTTAAAAGAAAATGACACGAAACTTATTTTACAAAATTTAATAAATAGTCCTATTTCTTCTTTAAGTATAGCTGACCCTAACATTATTGTTACCTTTGCTAATCAAATCAAAGTAACTTTTAATGAACAACTTTTTGAAAAAATAAGTGATATTTATGAAGATTCTATTAATAAATTAAAACAAAAAATGAAAGAATATCTTGAACATAAACAACTAGAAAGATTTAAAGGCTATATTCCGGTAATTAACCGTCTAAAAAGTAAAAATTTACCAAAAATGTTTGCAACCGCTGGGTTAAGTGCCACTATTTTATTAACTAGTATGGCTACAACGCATAATTTAGCTAAAAATATGAAATCTGAGTTAGCAAGTACTCCAACTCCATATAATTATGAAACCCTAGCTCAAAGTACTAATACCGATAATATTAAATTAACCGATAATGCCACTTTAAAAGAAAATGAAGTCATTGTAAGCGAACCTAAACCTACGAATGATATGACTGAATTAACTACAGAAGAACCAAGTCTCAATCTAAGTGAACCAGAGGAAACTTCTAAAGAAACTTCTAGCCCTGTTAAAACAGAAGAAATAGCTTCTCCTGAGGCTTCCAACCTAAACGAAATTATTAATATTAATTTAGAATTTAATAATCGTACTGGCTCTGGTAAAGTCGCTGAAACTTCTAAATATTTGGGCGATATCATTAAATATTATGCTAATCGCTATGGTTTATCTGATAGTCTTGCTCTTGCCCAAATATCTCAAGAATGTCCTAACGCTGATGCAAGTGGCTATATTAAAAATCCTTGTCAGTTGACTCCTTATGAAGATTTTATTCGTTCTTTTAAAGTTCCAGTCTATGACGCTAATGGTTTTACTGGCACTTATGATGAATTTACTCCAACCATGGAATCTTTACAAACTCCCGAAGGCAACATTATGGTCGGCCTAGCTTATATGCGCGAATGTATTGATAAATGTGATAGTCTTTTAACCGGAACCTTTTTGTACAACCAGGGCCCATATTCCTTAAGTTTAGCTTGTAAAAAATATGGTCTCGATATTAATAATTATAAAGGTGACCAAAACTTTATGAAAGCTCATGATTTAATTATCCAATATTTTGCGGATATTAATAGTGAAAAAGGTCGTAAAGGTACACATGGTGACCCTAATTACATTGAAAATTTAGCTAGTTATTTAACTTTAGACGAACGTGGTACTAAAACTATTTCTTATTATAGTGGTTCTGAAAAAATAGAAATTGCAATTAATAACACTTTAAGTTATAATAGTGACTTAACGAGGTGATAATATGCCTAGAGTTATTTTAGTAACGGGTGGGGCTCGAGGCCTAGGAAAATCGATTGCTAACTTATTTTTACAAAATAATGATATCGTATATTTAAGTTATAATCAAAGTAAAAAAGCCGCCGAAGAGATATCTCTTTCTTTTTCTAATGCCCGAATTATAAAATGTGATATTACCAATGAACAAGAAATAAAAGCAATGATAGAAGTTATCACCAAAGAAGAAGGGCACTTAGACGTTTTAATAAATAATGCGGCTATCGCGTTAGATAACGACCCATTTTTAAAAACTAAAGAAGAATTTCTAAAAACTCTTGATACTAACTTAGTTGGTCCTTTTCTACTATCCAAATATGCTTCTAAAATAATGCCTGATAATAGCTCTATTATCAATATTGCCTCAACTAATGGCCTTGATACTTATTATCCATATAGCATTGATTATGACGCTTCGAAATCTGGACTTATTTCTTTAACTCACAACTTAGCGACTTATTTTGCGCCTAAAATCCGCGTAAATTGTATTGCTCCCGGGTGGATTAATACTGACATGAATAAAAGTTTAGAACCTAGTTTTATTGCCAATGAAAAATCTAAAATAATGCTTAATCGCTTTGCTAACCCCGAAGAAATTGCCGAAGTTGTCTTTTTCGTTGCGAGTCCTAAAGCCAGTTATATTAATAATGCCATAATAAGAGTAGATGGAGGTACCAAATGAATATTGATGAATTAACTAAAAAAGCCGAATTAGAATGTTTTGGCTTATTTCAAGAAATCGATACTAATGAAAATTACTTTAGTTCTTTAGTTTTACAAGCTTTTCATGATTATAACTTAAGCGAATCCCATTTTAATATGACCACCGGTTATGGTTATAATGATTTAGGAAGAGATACTATTGAAAAAATATTTGCTCAAGTCTTAAAAGGCGAAAAAGCCCTAGTTCGTAATCAATTTATTAGTGGTTCTCATGCTTTATCAACAGCTCTTTTTGCTTTACTCCGACCTGGCGATACTATGCTTTCGATAACAGGCCTACCTTACGATACCTTACATGAAGTAATAGGCCTAAAAGATAATCCTAGTTCTCTTAAAAGTTTTAAGATAAACTATGACCAAATAGATTTAATCAATAATAATTTTGATATCCCTGCAATTACTAAAAAGCTTGAAAATAATAAAATAAAATTAATTGAAATTCAAAGAAGTAAAGGCTATTCTACGCGAAAAAGTATATCTATAAACGCTCTAAAAGAAGTTATAACCGCCATTCGAAAAATTGATAAAAATGTAATTATTATGGTTGATAATTGTTATTGTGAATTTGTTGAAACTACTTCGCCTTTAGAAGTCGGCGCTGATATTATTGTTGGTTCCTTAATCAAAAACTTAGGGGGCTCACTTGCTTCTAATGGTGCTTATATAGTTGGAAAAGAAAACTTAATTAATTTATGTGCTGAAAGATTAAACTTACCCGGAGAGGGAATTGACGTTGGCCCTAGTTTAGGTGCTAATAAAAGTATTTTACAAGGCTTATATTTTGCACCATCAGTCGTGGCTTCTAGCCTAAAAACAGCTATTCTAACCAGTTATTTAATGGAAAAAATCGGTTATGAAGTAGAGCCTAAATATAATGAACACCGGGTAGATATTGTGGAAAATATTATCTTTAATGACCCCGATAAACTTATTAAATACGTTCAAAGTATTCAAAAGTATTCTCCAATAGATTCAAATAGCTTACCTATACCTGCTCCTATGCCTGGATATAGTGATAATGTTATCATGGCAAGCGGGGCTTTTACTCAAGGCTCAAGTATTGAACTATCTTGTGATGGCCCCATAAGACCTCCATATATAGCTTATCAGCAGGGAGGAGTAACCTATAATTATGGGAAAATCGCGATAACTAATGCTATCAAAGATTTAATAAATTAATAAAAAAAATTAGCTCTTATGACTAAGTCTAATTTTAAATTTTAGACTTAGTCAAACTTTCCTTATTATAAAGTACTAAAAGTAGCTAAAATTAGTTAAAAATTTTCAAAAGTTATTGACATATTTAATTATTAATGTTATATTTAATTACGTCACAAGACGGGCGCTTAGCTCAGTTGGTTAGAGCATCTGCCTTACAAGCAGAGGGTCATAGGTTCGAGTCCTATAGCGCCCACCATTTTATTTTTTTATTTTGCCGACTTAGCGTAATAGGTAGCGCAACTGACTTGTAATCAGTAGGTTGGGGGTTCGATTCCCTCAGTCGGCACCATTTTTTTATGGGGAGATAGCGAAGTGGCCAAACGCGGCAGACTGTAAATCTGTTCCTTCGGGTTCCATGGTTCAAATCCATGTCTCCCCACCACTTTAAATATTGCCTCGTAGCCAAGTGGGAAGGCATCAGACTTTGACTCTGACATTCCGCTGGTCCGAATCCAGCCGAGGCAGCCATTCTTGGTTCGCTAGCTCAGTAGGTAGAGCATTTGACTTTTAATCAAAGGGTCGAGGGTTCGAATCCCTCGCGAGCCACCATTTAGTTTTTGTAGGATTTATGGGCCTTCCATAATCTTTTTTTTATATTATAAATTTCCAAATTTAACTCAAAATAATAAAAAAGTGGCAGAAAAAGTGGCAGAAATCTCCTTATCTGTAATTTTTTTTTAAAATTTATCCCACTAAATTAACTTCACCATCATAAATTACTGGTAAATTTTTACCCCACGTTGCTAAATAGCCTAAAATATTTCCATCATAATAATTCTCTAAAGGTAGGCTCTCATCAGTAATTATTACCTTATCATTTA
Organism: uncultured Bacilli bacterium; assembly: GCA_947623755.1. Taxonomy (GTDB): domain Bacteria; phylum Bacillota_I; class Bacilli_A; order RF39; family UBA660; genus Caccenecus. The sequence goes on from CANQHB010000011.1 coordinate 9,663, forward strand.
TTTTAATATCTTCATCAACAACAACTATCATATATTGTGAAGTAATCTTCTGGATTAAATAAAACTTATTATTAATTCTAACTTTAGTTAATTTATCCCCAATTCCTCTATAATATCCCAAAGGAACTATCCCCAAATATATTGTCTTTTTCTTTTTAGTTTCTTTTACAATATTAACAATCTTAGAATTTAAAGAAAAAACTTGTTTTAAATTGCCTTCTTCTTTTTTAAACAAACTCTTTTTAATATTATTATAACCATAAATAGAGTAATCTACCAAAATCGCATTAGAATTTCTAATTTTCTTTTTGTCATCTTCAAAATTAAGTATCAGCAAATCCCAATTCTTAACGACGGAAGTAATATATTTAAAATCATCATAATTTTGTTCTTCCAATTTTGCCATAATGCCCTTAAATTTTAAATGGCTATTACTATTTGCTAAATCAAATATATCTTGCATATCTACTTTTTTACTAAGGCCTTCATAACCTAAAGGGTCAACTTTAACAATAAACTCTAAATCATCTTTAATATCTCCCATACTTAAAACGCTTTTATCTTTTATAACTAAAATAGCATTGTTAATTATCCCTTCATAAATAATATCTTCATTAATTATCCCATCATAAATTACGGCAATATTTTTATTATATTTCCGCACTAATCTTAAATCATTTAAACTATTAACATATAAATAATCAATTCCTGTAAGATAATTAATGATATACATTCCATGATAAAAAGCCTCATTACTAACATTTAAAATATAGTAATCATAGGCATAATTATTTTTTATATATTTTACATTATCTTTTAAATTTTTAATATTAACATTTACATAACTTTCATATTCCATTATCTTCACCATACTTAAATTGTATCAAAAACTCGAAAAAAGGTCTATCTTTATTTACAATAACAGCCAAATTTTGTCAAATATTAAATTTCTGCTTAAATTTCTTGCGTAATAACTTAAATTTTTGGTATACTTTAAATAGAAGTAAAGGTGGTAAAATGGCTAAAATTATAAATGTTATTGGAAGAGAAATTTTAGATAGTCGTGGTAATCCGACAGTGGAGGCTGAAATTATTCTAGATAACGGTCTAAAATCAGTCGCTTCTGTTCCAAGTGGGGCCTCAACGGGGTCTAAAGAAGCTTTAGAATTACGAGATAATACGGCTCGTTATTTAGGAAAAGGGGTTCAAAAAGCTGTTAATAATGTTAATACTATTATAAGAGACGCCCTAATTGGTCATGATTTAGAACAAGTAAGTATTGATAAATTATTAATTGAGTTAGATGGTACCGAAAATAAAAGCAATTTAGGCGCCAATGCCATACTTGCTGTTTCACTAGCTTCTATTAAAGCCGCGGCCCAGTTAGAAAATAAAGAATTATATGCTTACTTATCAAGTGGCAAAGTAAGTTTACCAATTCCCATGATTAATATTATAAATGGGGGAGCCCATGCTGATAATAACTTAGATATCCAAGAATTTATGATTGTTCCAGTTGTTAAAAGCATTAAAGAACGCCTAAGAGTAGCAAGCGAAGTATTTCATACTTTAAAAAATATCTTAAAAAAGCAAAACTTAAATACGGCCGTTGGTGATGAAGGCGGGTTTGCTCCTAACTTAGAATATAATACTTTAGCTTTAGATTTAATCATGAATGCCATTAAAACTGCCGGTTATACTCCTGGCAAAGAAGTGTTTATTGCTCTTGATGTCGCTGCCTCTGAAATATACAACCAAAATACCAAAAAATACCATATTGATAACAATAATTTAACCAGTGATGAACTAATTAAATATTATATTACATTAGTTAATAAATACCCTATTATTAGTATTGAAGACCCTTTTGAAGAAAATGATTTTGAATCTTTAGCTGTTTTAACTAAATTAATTGGTGATAAAATCATGATTGTGGGGGATGACTATTTTGTTACCAATATTAAATACTTAGATGAAGGCCTAAAATATAATGCCGGTAATGCCATCTTATTAAAAGCTAACCAAATTGGCACAGTAACGGAAATGATTAAAACAATTATTTATGCCAGACGTCATAACTATAAAATGATTATTTCCCATCGTAGTGGTGAAACCGAGGACACTTTCATCGCTGATTTTGGGGTAGGGCTTTCTTTACCATTTATTAAAACCGGTTCCATGTCTCGGGGTGAAAGAATAGCTAAATATAATCGTCTCCTTCGAATTGAAGAAGAATTAACCCAAAAATAATTTAAAAAGAACCTAAAATATGCTATGATTATTCTAGAAAGAGGTTGATAAAATGTTTATTAGTGAAAATCCTATTCATATAAATAAAGACGCTAATATTGCTCCCGTAGTCGTAATGCCTGGTGACCCCATGCGGGCTAAATATATTGCTGAAAATTTTTTAGAAAATGCCACTTTAGAAAATGAACTTCGCGGTATGTATGCTTATACTGGCACTTATAAAGGTGTACCCCTAACAGTTATGGCTCATGGTATGGGCATGCCTAGTGCTAGTATCTATGTTTTTGAACTTATCCACTTTTTTAACGTCAAAAAAATAATCCGTATTGGAACTTGTGGGGCAGTAAGTCCTAAAGCAAATATTGGTGATTTAATTCTTTCTAAAAGTATTTATTCTGAATCTAATTTTGCTTATACCTATAGTAATTATGTCGGAAATGTTATCGATACCAGCGAATCCTTAAATAAGACGGTATTAAAAACTGCCGAAGAATTACACCAAAAAATCTTATATGGCATGACTACGACAATGGACGTATTTGGCCCATATATTGATTATGAAAGAGTTTTAAATCGTATTCCTAAAGAATATGAAATCTTAGCTGAAGAAATGGAGGCATTTGCTATTTCTCATATTGCCAATGAAAACAATGTTTTAGCTACAACCATTATGACAGTGGTGGATTCTAAATATTCTAAAGTTATTTTATCGCCTGAAGATAGGGAAACCAAACTAAATAATATGATAACCCTAGCTTTAGAAAGCATAATAAAATAATTTTTGCTTATTCTAATAATTTATGTTATAATAAGTTTACTTGTTTTCAAAATGAGGTTAAAATGAAAGAATTAGAAAATCTTATTAATTTAATATTAAAAAATCATCAAGAAATAAATGATTTATGGAAAAAAGATCCAAATTATCAAAAAATAAATACTTCTAAAACAACCGTTAGTAGTGTTTATAATAATCAAAATTTACTTTTTTGCATATTAAATTATAGAGAATTTTTAATTAAAAATACTTTAGATATGACTTTTAATAAATTAACTCCTAACAATATTGAAGCAAGAATAAAAAATAAAAACTCTATCCAGTATAAAATTGAAAATTATACTAAAAGTAGTGAACATGAATATGGAAATGTTCCTCTAAAAAAATGTTTAAATGATTTATTTGGAATTAGGATAATTTTACAAGAAAACATTGATCAAGAACTAATAATAAAACAGTTAAAAGCTAAATATTCTAATTTAAAAATTATAAATGCTAACAAAAAAGATTATCGAGCAATTCATATTTATTTTGTTCAAAAGAATAATACTTCTTATCAATGGGAATTGCAAATATGGCAAAAAATTGATCAAGAAAAAAATTATATTTTACATAAAATATATAAACAAGATTATGTAAAATGGGAAAAAGAGAGAGGTGATTAACATGTACAAACATTGTATATTTCTAGCCAGTGCCTATAATATAAAAAGTAGAATAGCAATGAATTTTATAGATTTATCTTTAGAAGATTACAATAAAATATATAATGAAATAACAAGCAAATGTGGAACGGATATAAACCTATCTATTCATTATATTCCCACTGATAGCAAATCTTTTGAATCTGTAAAAAAACATGATCCATTTTTTGAAGATGTAACTGAAATAAAAAGTTTAAAAGAATTTATAAACTTAATCTACAAAGATCGGGATTTAACTGGTTTGGAAGTCGCTAAATACATTATATCAAAATATCCTTGCACTCATTTAAAATTAGAAAAATTAACTTATTTATGTTATGCTGATTATTTGTGTGAAAATAAAGAGCCATTATTTAATGATAAAATATATGCTTATCATTTAGGGCCGGTCATTAAATCAGTCTATAAAGCCTATAAAAGGAATTTACTTAAAAATGTAGAAGATAATAAAATTGTTTATGAATCTTTAAATAAAAAAATGCCCCATCAAAGTAGAATTATGGCATCTCGTAATGGTTTAAATAAATTAATAAGCATTAATAAAACATTAGAAAAATATCAAGATTTAAAAGCTCGGGAATTAGTGGAATTAACTCATAAATCAAACAGTCCATGGGAAAATAGTGGCGCCGGTAAAAAATCATATCAAATTATAACCGATGAAACAATTTTAAAATATCATAAATATGAAACAATTTAAAAGAGCACTAACAAGTGCTTTTTTAAATGTCTATAAATTGTTTTATTTCACTATCTTTTAATTTAACCTTTTTATTTCTTCTAAGACAATTATCCGTATTCCCACAACACCAATCGGCACTATAACCAAAATTATTACAAATATCTTTAAATACCGAACTTGATATACTCATTTTTCCACTTTCGTAGTAGCTGATACTACTTCTTTCTGTATGAATTATATTTGCCATCTCTTCCTGGGTTAATCCTTCAATTTTTCTAATTATTCTTAAATTATTACCTAAATATTTTAAATCTAAATCACTTTTAAAATTATATATATTTCTATCAAACTTAGTTGTAAGACCTAATATATAATCAATAGGTACTTTATAAAAATAAGCTAATCTAACTAATTGTTTTAAAGATATCTCTGCATAGCCGTTTTCCCAAGAATTAACTAATGCTTGAGAAACATTTAAAGCTTTGGCTAGTTCACTCTGAGTTATACCTTTTATATTTCTAAGCAATCTAATTCTAATTTCAATAACTGTTAAATCTTTGTCTATATCCATAATCTTTACCACTCTTTAATATAACTATTATCACGTTTTGTATAATAATTACAATAAATTAAAACAAATGAACAATTTTAAATAAAAATAATCACAAATAATCTTGAAAATAATTAATCCATGTGATATATTTTAATTATAAAAATATAAATAATCACAAATGGAAGTGGAATAATGAAAAAGAAAAGTATAATAATAGTAAGTGTTTTATTATTGATAAGTATAGGAATATTTGTAACCTATGCTTTTATCTCAACTGGAGGAAAACAAACTCTAGCTAATAGTTTTACTAGTGGTTGTCTAAGTATTACTATAGATAGCGAGTCTCCCTCAATAAATATAAATGGCGCATTTCCTGTAACCGATGTTGAAGGTTTAAAAGGGGATAGTTATTCTTTTAAAATTAGAAATACTTGTAATCAAGATGAAAACTATATGATTAATTTGGAGTCTTTAAATCAATCACCAAATAGTTTAAATCCAATCTATATAAAAACAGCCTTATCAAGTGATACTTTTGATAATATAATTACCAAATTAAATAGTGATATTGAAACAGACCACTATATTGAAGGTACTTATATTTCCCATAATTTATATGATGGAACAATTAAAGCTAGTGAAACTAAAACATTCAATTTAAAACTATGGATGGATTATGACACTACAACCGAACAGGGATTAAATAAAACATATCAATCAAGAATAAATGTAATAGCCAGTAGTAAAGCAACACCAGATGATATAAGTGAAGTCTTAACTGAGAAAAAAGGCAAAACAGTTGAAGGAACCATAACTGGAAGTGCAACAAGTGCTAATTATTGTACTTCAACTGGCAATGCCTGTGAACCAAATAAAGCAGTAGATATTGCTGATAACAAAATAAAACCAACTTTAGAAGATACAGAAAAAGAACAAATAGTCTGCACCAAATTAGATGATAAAAAAGTAGTATGTAGTAATCCGGTAAATAATAAATATTGTCCAGCCGGAGCAAGCAGTTGTGAATCAATACTAGCCGATATTGAACCAACAGATACAGAAAAAATAACAGGCCCATCATGTAATGATAATGAGCAGTGCGGAGAAACAAATATGAACCAAAATGGAATATATATGGCTGAAGATGATGATGGTACAAGTTATGTATATAGGGGAACAATAGATAATAACTGGTTTAAATTTGGTCAAACCACAAATGGAGAAGATATATGGTGGCGAATAATCCGAATAAATGGAGATGGAACCATAAGATTAATTTATGCTGGCGAAGGAACAGCACCATCAGGAAATGGCCAAAATATCGAGACAACAAAAACAAAATATAATTCACAAAGTAATGATAATACCTATGTAGGATATTATACAGGAGTAACAGGAGAAACAGATTTTAGTAAAACGCATTCTAATACTACACAAAGCACTGTAGCAGCAAGAGTAGAAACATGGTTTAGTAGTGAAACAAATTTACATGAAACAGCCCAATTAAATAATATAGATGAAAATGCGGGATTTTGTAATAATAGACAAATAAGTGAGAAAGCAGGAGAATGGTATACAAGCGAAGAATCATCAAATAGAGGAACCGGAACAGTAGTAACAGCATATAAAGGACGGTATAATACCTTTGATAAATCAACAAGTTGGCGAACAGATGTAAATTATGCAAATTTAAAGTGTAGTAGTAGTGCCGATGATTTTGAAGAAAATACAGATTATAAAAGAGATTACTATACGTGGAAAACTAAAGCAACAAGAGGAAATAAAGCTTTAGATTATCCAGTAGGACAAATAACGGTGGATGAAGTAATACTAGCTGGCGGATTCGGGGGACAAGCAAATTCAGGATATTGGCTAAACTCTGGAACGTACTATTGGACAATGTCTCCGCGTAGCTTTGACAACGGTAGTGCTATCGTGTTCGTTGTGTGGAGTAATGGCCGCCTCAGCACTGGCAACGTGGACAACACTAACGTTGGTGTACGCCCTGTAATCAATTTAAAATCAGATTTAAAATTACTAGGAAATGGAACAAAAGAAAATCCATATAGAATAGATGAACGAGATAAATTACAAGAAGCAGGAACTACAATATTAGCCAATAATGAATTAAAAGGAGTAGTATCTTCAATAACAGGCCCATCATGTATTGATGAAACTTGCTATAGTGGTGGTATAGCAAGTATGCAACAAAATGGATTATATGAAGCTACGGATGATGATGGAACAAGCTATATATTTAGAGGGACAATAGATAATAACTGGGTAAAGTTTGGAAAAGATGGTTCTAACAATGATATATGGTGGCGAATCATCCGAATAAATGGCAATGGAAGTTTAAGATTAATATATACTGGAGTTGGCTCTAGTGCTCCATCAACAACAGTTCCAGATACTAATGCTGTAAGTAGAACAACATATAATACAAAGTTTAATGATAATACATATGTTGGTTATTATACTGTTGATACAGAAAATATAGCAAATAAGGCGACTAGTTCATATGTTATAGCACATAATGGAGATAAAAAAAGTACAATAGCCGAACAGGTTGATACATGGTTTATAGGAACAAATTTGAAAGACCAAGCACAATTAAAACATATCGATGAAAATGCGGGTTTTTGTAATGATAGAGAAATAGCAGCTACTAATCATGGATATAATAATTATACAAATGAAGGTTATGGAGACAAATCTACATGGTATGCTCCATTTGATAGATTAGCAGAAAGTGATAGTTCAAATAATTATAGTAGAACTAAACAATATCCAACTTTAAAATGTAAAAATAAATCAAGAGATTTATATACATGGAAAGGCCATGCAAAAGAAGGAAATAAAAAGTTAGAAAATCCAGTAGGTTTAATAACCATGGATGA
>CANQHB010000012.1 GCA_947623755.1 uncultured Bacilli bacterium
ATTATTTATTTTTGTTTTGTTCTAAATTAATTAAATGTAATTCAAAGTTTTGACGGTCTTTTCGAGCAATACTTTCCAAAATTAAGCCTCCGATAAATAATTGGATAGCAACAATACCAAAGAAAGAAGCCGCGATTAAAGACGGAAACTTTTCAACTAAGCCAGTATCTAAATAGCCTAATAATGGGGGAATAAAAAATACTATACCAATTAAAAGACTAATAAAAGATAAAATACTAAAGAAAGTAAAAGGCTTGTATTGTTTAAATAAACTAGCGATAGTTTTTAAAACTTTTAGGCCATCACTAACAGTATTTAGTTTAGAAACACTACCTTCAGGACGGTCACGATATTCAATTAAAATATTTTCAAGTTTCATTTTTTTATCTAAAGCATGAATAGTCATTTCAGTTTCAATTTCAAAACCACCAGATATAATTGGAAAAGATTTAACAAACATTTTACTAAAAGCCCGGTAGCCTGTCATAATATCCCGAACGTTACTTTTAAAAGTTTTATTAACTAGAAAACGAACTAGGACATTACCAAAGTTATGGAACATTCTTTTATTTTCGGTAAAATAGGTACTTGATAAGCGGTCACCAACGACCATTTCAGCTTTGCCTTCTAAAATAGGATTACACATTTCTCTTGCTTGACTTGCCGGATAAGTGTCATCACCATCGGTCATTAAATAGCAATCAGCATCAATTTCGCGAAACATTCTTCTTATAACGTTACCTTTACCTTGCATATATTCATGTCTTACTATGGCGCCGGCTTGTTCAGCAATTTGAGCAGTGTTATCAGTAGAATTATTATCATAGACATAAATATCGGCCTCGGGTAATTCTCTTTTAAAATCCTTTACTACTTTTTCAATTGTTTTGGCTTCATTATAGCATGGGATTAATACTGCAATTTTACTCATAATTTTTACCTCTTCTTTTGATTTTATTATAACATTATAAATGTTAGATAGTCAATTTTAATTAAGTCTTTTTAATTATATTGTTTAAATATTGATATTTTAATGTTCTAAATAGATTTCGATTATATAATTTAAATTATATTTTATAAATCTTTTGAGTCTTTTAGGTTCTTTTAAAAGACGATATAGCCATTCTAAATTAAGTTTTTGAAATATTTTAGGAGCTCTTTTTTTATTACCACTTAAGACGTCAAAAGAGCCTCCAACACCAATAAAAATTCCTTTTTTAAATAATTTTAGATTTTTATAAATTAATTCTTCTTGCATAGGAATTCCCATAGCAACGAGACATATATCGGGATTTAATTGGCTTATTTCTTGAAAAACTTTAGTTTTATCTTTGATATAACCATCTTTATATCCTAATATTTTGATATTAGGATATTGTTTTCTTATTTTATTTACAAAAGATTCTATTATTTCTTTTTTAGCACCGAATAAATAAAGACTTTTCTTTTCTTGATTTAATTCTTTTAGTAAAAAACTAACTAAATCGATACCCGTAATTCTTTCTTTTATATTATATCCATATAAATTACATGCTTTAATAATAGCTATGCCATCTGGTACAATAATATTAGAAGTATCATTTAAAATTTGGTTTAAAGTTTTATTTGTTTTAGATAAGACAAAAGTTTCGGGATTAGCAGTTATTATAAAAGTCTTTTTATGTTTTTTTAGATTGGTTTGAAGTTCTTTATGAAGGTTATCTAATCCTTCTTTATACACATTATCTAATAGAGTGGCATAATAATTGTCTTTTTCTTTGGGTAAGATTAAGGCTATTATAAGCACACCATATATAGTGGCAACGCTAGGGGCATTAAATATGTGACCAGCGATTAAAGAGGTAAACAATCCTAAACTAATAGCAATTAGAAAAGGAGTGTTAGTGACTAGTTGATAATCTTTTTTCTTTAGATAAATTATAATTATTCCAATCGTAGGAATAAGCATAATCATAAATCCTATTATGCCATAATGAAAGAAGTAATCTAAAAAATCTATTTCAATATATTTTTCTAGGGAATCACTAAAACCAATGCCAATAATTTTTTCAATAGTTGGTTTATTAATATAAATATTTAATGTATTTTCAAAATAATCTAAACGATTAGAAAATAAAGCAATTATAAAACTATTTTTGATATTAAATTCAACTTTATTAGTAGAATCTAAATGATCTAGATTTTCGACTTCTTCATTTTTGGGATGCTCTAGATGATAAATATTTTGGTTGTGATTATATATGGCTAAACTATTTAATGAGAAAACAAGAACAATAATAATACTTGTAGTAAAGTGAAATAAACATTTTTTATTACTTTTAAATTCTTTTAAAACATAATAAATTAGCGTTAAACAAACTCCTAATAATAACCCTAAAAGAGCTGTTTTAGTACCAATAGAATTTAGAGAATAGCAACTTATGAGAAGAATAATATAGTATGCTAGATATTTTTTCTTAATTAATAAATAAATTACTAAAGGATATAAAATTATTAACAAAGCACTTATTTCATTGGCAGCATAAAACCACCCTACTTGGCCTTTTAAATAAGATAATTCATAAGTTCTAAAACCAATATTTAAGAGATTAGGTATAAATAGCATTCCTAGATAAAGTGTATACACAATAATGAGTATTTTGGTTAATTTGGAAAATTCAACTAATTTATCTTCAGAGGCATTAATGAAACCAATTATTATTAACGGATAAAACATATATTTAAATATATTGTTTAATTCTAACCATAAAAAATTAATATTATTTATATCAAGATGGACTACTAAATAAGTTAAAATAAATAGACCTAAAAAAATTAAATAAAGAAGTGATTTTTTTTTATATTTATTTTTCGTTATAAATATTATATATACTAATATTAAAGCACTTATAAAACTTTTAAATATAATATTAGGACTAATAAATAAAAAATTAAATCTTTCGTTTAGAGAAGTTATTAAATCAATAAAGGGCATTAATATTAATAGTAAATATATTAAATTTTTTTTCATAGACATCACTAAATAAATTATATCTTATAAATTTATTTTAGGCAATCAAAAAAAGATTATTAGACAGTTTTAAAAAGCCTATATAATCTTATGTAAAGTTTTAATAAAATTTTATTTTTGGCAAATAATGATTTTAAACGACCTAAATCATTAAATACTTCACTCTTTTTCCAATTGCTATTATAATTGTTTAAATAATTATGTGCTTCATCTATAAAATGATAAGCAACTTTTAAATCTTTTTGATATCTTTCTTGAAACATGTAATCAACTATGTTACGAATAAGCATTTTTGATAAATTAGGTTCTATATTAGGGGTATCTTTAAAAATATTGATAATTAAATCAGATATTTTAAAAATATCAAATACTAATTCATCACGAATTGTAGTTTCACTATTATCATGGATAACATAATAGCTTAAGAAATCTTCAAGTTTGCCAATTTTATATGCACATTTTAAAGATTTACAAACAAATGGAACATCTTCATATTTTAAATTTTCAACAAACTCAATATTATTATTAAGAATTAAATCTCTTTTATAGATTTTATTACATGGACCTAAATTAATATTATATAATATTTCAGGATTAGTTTTAATATTTCCTTCTTTAAAGGGACGTACTTTGAATTCTTCAAACGTGCCATCTTTATCTAAAAGAAAATTACTAACCACAATATCGCAATTATCTTTTTGGGCTTTATTATACATTTTAACGCAAAAATCCGGGGCAATATAATCATCAGAATCTATAAAACTTAAGTACTCGCCTTCTGCTAACTTTATTCCACGATTTCTAGTTTTTCCTATGCCAGAATTTGCTTGGCTAAAATATTTTAGACGCTTATCATGATAACTTTTGATGATTTCTTCAGAATTATCTTTAGAGCCATCATTAATAATAATTATTTCAATATCTTCTAAGGTTTGGTTTAAAAGAGAATCCAAACATTTATTTAAATATTTACTGGTATTGTATACAGGTACAATAATACTTATCTTAATCATTCTTTAATCCTTAATATTTTTTTTATAATTACTTTTATAGTATATATATATCCATAATTATCAATACAATAAACTATTTTTTCATATAATGTTTTCTTTTTTTCGCCTTTTATTGGTTTATAACTATATTTTTTGGGATTTATTTCTTGACACTTTTTTATGCACATATTTAATGTTTTAGCATATGGAGCATCTTTTAAATGAATAGCCATTTTATAATAAAAGTTATAAAGGCTTCCTTCTAGTTCCTTTTTTCTTTTATCAGGAATATCATTTATTAAATTAGTCCATAATTCATCACCTTCAGTAATGGCCAGAGGATTTTTATTAGTGTCTTGTAGTTCATGAATTCTAGTTTGAGATAAAATATCCCTCATATGAACAAATTGATATTTTTTTAAAAATTTAGCCCATAAATCATAATCTTGGGTACATTTTAAATTAACATTAAAGTTTCCACATTTTTGAAATGCTTCTTTAGGTATTAAAATAGTAATTCCATTTACACTGCCTCTTAATAAACAATACTCTTGCTTTTTTTTAATCATATTATGTTTAATTATGACAGGATTTCCAATTAAACGACCATTTTCATTTATAAGAATATAATTACTAAAAAGAACTATTTTTTTGTTTTTGCAATGTCTTAAATATTCAACTTGTTTCTCTATTTTATCTGGAAAATATAAATCATCATGACTTAACCATGAAAAATATTCTCCTTTCATTTTATTTATAGCTAAATTAAGAGCAGTTGCTACCCCACCATTTTCTTTTTTATAATATCTTACTTTATCTTTGTATTTCTTAATTATTTCTTCGGTGTTATCTTTAGATCCATCATCAACTATTATTATTTCAATGTTTTTATAGGTTTGATTTAAAGCACTGTTTATTGCTTCTTCTATATAATTTGCTCCATTATATACAGGTATAACAATAGATACTAAAGGATTAAAACTTTTATCTCTAGGTTTTAAATAGTGAATTTTATTTAAGACTTTATCTTTGAAAGAAAATTCAGGACGATATTTATTATTTAAAATTTCATTAAATTTTTCATAATTATCATTTTCTATGCATTTTAGATATCTACGATATATTTTTGAATCAGTTAAGTGATTATTTTTTAAATATTCATTTTTTGTTAAAAGATTTGTACGTTTTTCTTTATTTTGTAGATTATTTTTTAACATAATTAAGTATTCTGGAATATATTTTAAATTAATATCATCTAAAGAATAACAAAAAAATGGAAATAAAGCATTAGCAGAATATATTTTGGCACAGTTGATATCAAGACTATATAAATAATTTATGGCTTGTAATAAACAATCTGTACTTTCTTTATATTTTTTATATTCATTTGTTCTTGTTAGAGAATTAGCTCTTTGATAATAAAAATAAGGATTATAACGACAGTAGCTAATCTTTTTAGCTTTCATTAAAGCTGGAATAGTAAAAAATATATCATCGCTTTGATAAACTGAAAATTTTAAATCTTTTATTATATCTTTTTTAAATAATTTAGCACAAGTGGAGGCGCAAGCCCAATTGCCAAAAATGTATTCTTTAGGCAACGTCTTATCATCATTGTCCCTAGAATTATATATATTTCCAACAAATATATTATTATTATTAATTATTCCATTATCATCTACTAAAGCAACATCGGATACGACTATATCACTTTGTTCCTGTTCTATTAGTTTTAACATATTATTAAAATAATTGGGATTTACATAATCATCTGAATCGATAAAACCTATATATTTCCCTTTGCTTAAATCTATGGCTTTATTTCTTGATAAACCTGCGCCAATATTTTTATCATTATGAATTATATTTATATTTTTTTTTAGATACTTCTTTTGATATTTTTTTAAATAATCAAGAGAGCCATCAGTAGAACAATCATCTACGACGATTAACTCAGTTTTATCATTAACTTCCTTAATAATAGAATTTAAGCTTCTTTGTAAATATTTTTTAGTATTGTATACCGGCATAATTATGGATAAAGTTACATCTTTCATATTTTCTCCTATCTTTTTGTAATGAAGAACCCTTTTATTTTTCTTAATGGTTTAGTTATTTTCATTGAACTAGAATTATATATACTAATTATAGTATCATTTAAGTCTGCAATTGTTTTTTGCATATTTTGAATCTGTTCTTCATATTTTTGATAATTATTATTTGCTTCTTTTATAGTATTTTTTAACTCTATTTCATAATTTTCATTTATCTTTTTTTCGGCATTATATTTTTCTTGCAATTCTATATTTTCTTGTTTGCATTTTTCTTTTTCATTTTCTAAATTGCTTATTATTTTTTGATTAATAAAAAATTGATCTTCCGTTTTTAATAATTGTAACGTTTTAATAGTATCATTACTATTATCTTTTTTTAAGATAATAAGAAACTCTTGAGTACTATCTTCGGTTGGATGGAATTCTTCAATAGTAAAATTAAGTAGTTTTGCTCTTTGCATTTCATAAATAAATTTTAAAAAACCATAATCAGAAAAAGGCCAAAAATGAACATCGTCTATGTTTTTGCCATCTAAAATATCTTGATAGTATTTTTCTCCTTCATCTAGTTTTGCTTTGCTTATTTTGTCTATAAAACTTTTATCATGCCAAAATTTATAAGCGTTATTTTCAGTGATTACATTGTAGGCAAAATCAAATGCTATTCGAGCATTCTCTTTTATTCCATATTTGTATGTAGCGTAAGCATCACGAAAAGACACTTCATTTCTAAAATGGTCAAAGCAATATCTTTTATCTGGATATATAAGAACTAGTAGGCCATCATCTTCTAAAATTTCATATATATCCTTAAAAAAATCTACAATACTAGGCATATGTTCTACAACATGAGATAAATAAGCTATATTAAATTTCTTTCCTTTAAAGGTATTTTTATAACTACCAATTATTTTATAGTCTACATCAACAATAGTATTAATATCAATATTTATTCCAGTTTTTTTTAAGTAATCATTGCCGGAATATAATTTTTTTATTTCTTCGGTGGACCTTATATCAGCATAATATATATTTTTAAATTCATCTTTAGTGAATAATGGTCTATTTAAGGGGCCAAATTCAATAATATGGTCAGTTTTATTAATTTTTTCTCTTATATATTTTCTAAAATCCATAGTTTATTCTCCTTTATCTAATTTGGGTTTTTTTAATATTAATGCTATTCTACTTAACGTGTGATAAATAGTTCTAGTTATTTTAAAAATAATAGGATGTTTTTTCAAACGATTATATATGTTATATTTAAATCCTGTTTTCGTTTCAATATTTTGGGTTTCAGTAGTCGCCAATTTAATTGGAGTAATATTATTTTGAGTGTTTAATATTCTTTTAATTGATGTTTCATATTGATTTATGATATTTTTTACAAAACTTTTATCATATTTTTCTTCTATTGAATAGTATTTTTGATAATATTTATATAAATCTTCTTTGTTTTCAGTATTAATTATAGTATCTAAAATATCTATCCATTTTTCTTTGATTTTCTCCGGTAAGTATTCATCACATTTATTATAGGCGTTTTCGCCTAATTTTTCACATAGTTCCGGATTCTTTAAAAGTCTTACAATTTTTTCGGCCATTTCTTCTTCATTATTTCGGAAAACTAAATATCCTGTTTCATTTTCTTTAATTAAATCTTCAAAGCCACTATCATTGAAAGCTATTGTAGGTATTTTATAAGAGCTTGCTTCATTAATAACTAGTCCAAAAGCTTCATGATAAGAAGTTACTACGTTAACGTTCATGTCTTTTAGTAATTTATCTATGTCTTTTATAAATCCAGTAAAAATCATATTACTCTCTGGTATTTTTAATTTTTTAATTAATTCTTTTATAGTAATATTATCATTATTACATAACATTTCTAAATTATAGTTTCCAACTATATATAACTTGGCCTCTGGTTCTTTTTCAAGAACTTTACTAAATACTTGTAATAGTTTATCTAAACATTTGCGATTATCGTCAAATCTTGCAATAGAAACTATATTTTTATTTGGTCGTTTGTAGGCTACATTTTCTGGTTTTTCCCAAGAAATTGGGTTTGGCATAATTATTCCATTGTTTGCTAAATTATTATAAACTTTTGCATTAAATGAGGTAAGCCAAAAACAAGCTTCAACCTCTTTAAATGTTTCTATTCGATTTGCTAAGGCACTATAAAATAATGAGTTCCAGTAAGGTAAAAAATAAAATTCGTGATTCCAAGCTATATTTTTTATATGATCTTTTTTTAATCTTTTATAAATATCAAGAATGAAACCCCAGCAGTTATGAACACCTATATGAATATCTATATCTAAAGTTACTAATAATAAAGATAATTCTTCTAAATTTATATTATAGATACTAGATGGGTCAATATTTAAATAAGTTATTTTATCGTCTAGTTTATATCCAATGTCTTTAACGCCATTAGCTAAAATATAAACATCATAATAATCACATAATAGATTGGATATATTGGATATAACCCGATTCACTCCACCTAAATCTTGCCACTCACCATAGTCACCAAATAATATTCTTTTCTTCTGCTTTGGTTTTTTTAAAATACTTTGTATATCTCTATCTTTTATAAAACCAAATGCTTCTTGCGTGTCTATTTCATTATTTATTATTTTCTTTTTTAATTCTTCAGCATATAATTTTTTTATATAAATAATACAGTCATCATAAGCTGTATTATTATTTAAAAAAGTATATATTTCTTTATAAAAATTATAATTTGAACCATATATTTCTTTCTTTTCTTTGTCTGTCAATGTATTAATAATATTTATCCATAATTTATCGCATTCTTTAATATGTTTATCTAATAATTTTTTTGAACCTTGATTTTCATGACAACGAGACTTAACATCTATATTATTATTTAGATATATCTCTTTATTTCTCAGCATTCTAAACCATAAATCATAATCTTGAGTTGTTGGTAAATTTTCATTAAATAATCCAACTCTTTTAAAATGGCTTTTATGAATTAACATACCACATCCATGAATATAGCCTTTAAATAAACATTTTAAAGCTGGATAAAATAAGGTATCAGCATTATCTTCAAAAGAGTTTTCATACATATAATTTAAATTTGCATCAACAACACAATGGCGGCAACATATAAGCGTTGTTTTATCTTCTAAATTTCGTAATATATTTATTTGATTTTCAATCTTTTTTTCTCCATATAAATCATCATGACTTAGCCATGAAAAATATTCACCGGTCATATTTTGAATTCCTAAATTTAAAGCGGATGCTACTCCACCATTTTCTTTTTTTATATACTTTATTTTATCTTTATATGATAAAGCTAATTTCTCAGTTTTGTTATCATCATTAGAGCCATCGTTAACCACAATTATTTCTATATTTTTATATGTTTGGTTTATGGCACTATTTATAGCATCACTTAAAAAATTAGAGCCATTATAAACTGGAATTATTATTGAAACTTTTGGTTGAAAATTCATCTCTGCCTCCATTATTTTATTAATACTTTCTCCATACTGTTCTATTTATATAACCTGTATAACTCATTATTATTTTTACCATTTTTATTCCTACATGATCAACGTCATAATCGTTTACGATGTGAGGTTTGCTAATTTTACTTGTTACTACCTTAATAGCATCTAAGATATCTTTTTTATCGACACCACTCATTATTAAAGTACCTTCATCCATTCCCTCTGGCCTTTCATGAGCTTGTCTTATAGTAATAGCTGGAAAACCCATAATAGATGACTCTTCTGTTATAGTTCCACTATCGGATATTACACAAAAAGCATTTTGTTGTAATTTATTATAATCATTAAATCCTAATGGTTTCATATATTTTACATGTTCATCAAATACTATACCTTCTTGTTCAATTTTCTTTCTAGTTCTTGGATGAGCACTAAAAATAATAGGCATCTTATATGTTTTAGCAACAGAATTTATAGAATCTATTAAAGCGTTAAAATTTTTAGGGTTGTCAATATTTTCTTCGCGATGAGTACTTAATACAAAATATTTATTTTGTTCTAAATTAAGTTCTTCTAATATTTTACTAGCTTCTATTTTATCTTCATTTTCTTTTAAAACTTCTTTCATACTAGATCCTGTTTTGATAATAGTTTCAGGTCTTATTCCTTCTGCTATCAAATATCTTCTAGCATGTTCTGTTAATACTAAGTTTATATCACTTAAATGATCTAATACTTTTCGATTTAATTCTTCAGGAACTCTTTCGTCAAAGCACCTGTTACCTGCTTCCATATGAAATACTGGTATTTTATTTCTTTTAGCAGAAATAACAGCTAAGCAGGAATTTGTATCTCCATATAATAAAATAGCATCAGGTTTTTGTTCTTTAATTATTTTATCTGATTTAATTATGACATTTCCTATTGTTTCTGCTGCATTTTCACCAGCGGCATTCATATATATATCTGGTTTTCTTATGCCTAAATCATTAAAAAATACTTCATTTAATTCATAATCATAATTTTGACCAGTATGTACTAAAATATGATCTGTATACTTATCTAGTTCTTTAATAGTACTAGCTAATTTAATTATTTCGGGTCTTGTCCCAACTATTGTCATTACTTTCATTTTCTTATCACTCCTAAATTAGTATTTTCGTATATTAAAGGATATAATTCTTTATGATTTAACACCCAATCTTTCATTTCAGAAATCATATATTCATAAGATGGAATATTAAAGTTGTAAGATTTAGATGTTCTTATTAATGTTTTTTCACTTTTAATATTGGCATTGGCTTCTATTTCAATATCTTTATTAAAATATTTTTTAAATAGCTCTAATAAATCTTTTTTTGCGATAAAATCATTATTTACAACATGGTGTAATCCACATACATTATTTTCAATTGCGATTTTAATATCTTTAGCTAACTCAATTGTTGTTACACCTGTCCATATAACTTTAGTATATCCTTCGACTTTATTTTTAGAAGTAATAAACCATTTAAATAAACCTATAGATGTTTTGTTATTATCCGGTCCAATTATGGATGTCCTTAGGGTTAAGTTTCGATTATTATTTATTTCTCCTAAAGCTTTACTTCGCCCATAGAAAGAAGTAGCATCAGGTAAAGATTCTTCATTATATTTACCAATGGTTCCTTCAAATACACAATCAGTACTTATATGAATAAATTTAAAGTTATATTTGTTTGATAACAAATCTAAATAATGGGGCAATAAACTATTTAATTTAATAGCTAATACTTTATTATCTTCAGCATTTTTATTTAAAATACCAATACAATTTATTATTACATTTGGTTTAATATTAGCTATTATATTTTCAATTTCTTCCATATTAGTAAAGGCATCGTATATAATTCCATCTCCATTATGACTTACAGTTCCATAAATTTCACAATTTAATTCTTTAAAATAATTATATACAACGTGACCAAGCATGCCATTTTTCCCTAAAACTAATATTTTCATTCTTCTATTTCTCCCATTTTTTTTAGCAGTTCAATCATACCGTCAACGTCTAATTGTCTAGTATTATTGGAGGTATATGCTTCTACCTTTCTTACTGTACCGTCGCCTTCAGCATAGAACTTATCATAATTTAAATCTCTATTATCCATAGGTATTCTAAAATAATTGCCAAGATCTTCTGCTTTAGTCATTTCTTCTCTTGTTACTAAAACTTCATGATCTTTTTCACCGTGTCTAGTTCCAATTATTTTTATTTCAGCATCACTATTTTTATATTTTTTTACAGCTTTAGCTAAAGTATCTATTGTAGCTCCAGGCGCTTTTTGAACAAATAAATCTCCTTGATTCCCATGTTCAAAAGCATACATTACAAGTTTTACAGCATCCTCTAAAGTCATCATATATCTTGTCATTTCAGGATCGGTTACTGTTAATGGCTTCCCTTCTTTTATCAATTTATAAAATAAGGGAATAACTGAGCCACGAGAGCCCATAACATTTCCATATCTTGTTAAGCAAATAGTTGTTTTTGCATCGTTTCCAAGCATTCTTGCTTTGGCAATAATAATTTTTTCCATTAAAGCTTTACTCATTCCCATGGCATTTATTGGATATGCTGCTTTATCAGTGCTTAAACAGACTATTTTTTTTACGCCATGTTTAGCGGCACATTCTAAAACATTGTATGAACCAAACACATTGGTTTTAGCGGCTTCTATTGGGAAAAATTCGCATGATGGAACTTGCTTTAAGGCTGCAGCGTGAAATACATAATCTGTTCCTTCTATTGCATTATCAAGGGTGGTAATGTCTCTTACATCTCCAATATAAAATTTTATTTTAGGGTTATTATACCTTTTTCGCATATCATCTTGTTTTTTTTCATCTCTAGATAAAATTCTTATTTCTTTTAAATCGGAATTTAGAAACATTTGTAATACCTTATTGCCAAATGAGCCTGTCCCACCTGTTATTAATAATATTTTGTCTTTAAACATATTTCATCTCTCCTTCACTTCATAATTTTATTATAATACGCATTACAAACTTCGTCAACATCTCCGGCCATGACTAATTTACCATTTTCTAGCCAAATAGCTTTATTACACAATTCTTTTATTGAATCTAAGGAATGAGAAACATATAAAACTGTAGTCCCTCCCTTAATCATAGACATCATTTTATTTTTACTTTTTTCTTGAAATTTAATATCTCCTACTGATAAGATTTCATCAACAATTAGAATTTCTGGCTCGACAATTGTAGAAATTGAAAACGCTAATTTAGCGACCATACCCGAAGAAAAATTCTTAACCGGTACATCTAAGAAGTCTTTTAGTTCTGAAAATTCAACAATTTCATCAAATTTAGAATCTAAAAAGCTTTTGGAATAACCTAGTATAGCTCCATTTAAATAAATATTTTCACGAGCAGTTAAATCAGCATCAAAGCCAGCACCTAATTCAATCATAGGAGATATGACACCATTTACTTCCACTGTTCCTTCTGTGGGTTTTAAAACACCACTTACGACTTTAAGTAAAGTACTTTTCCCAGCCCCATTAGAACCGATTAGACCAACAACATCGCCAGGATTAACATGGAAACTAATGTCTTTTAAGGCCCAAAAATCACTTTTTTTAACTCTTCTTTTTTTATCAAATAAGCGAATGAACATCATCTTTAGAGAATTATCTTTTTCAATACCAAGATTAAATTTCATTCCGACATTTTTTATTTCAATCATTTTTTGCCTCCTATAAATAGTAAATAAATTTGTTTTGTTTTTTCTTGAAAACAAATAAACCGATTAGTAACATGCCAAAACCAGAAAGGAAACAAATTAATAGATAAAGAGGGGTTGGGCAATTGCTAAACAAAAATATTTCTCTTGTTGCATTTATATATATATATAATGGATTTAATTTAAATAATATTTGAAGTTTTTCTGGCATTATAGAGATACTATAAAAAACAGGTGTGAAATAACTCAAAATTGTAATCATGATACCCCAAATATATATCATGTCACGTAAGAAAACTGCGACAGTAGATAAAACATAGCCAACTCCGACGACAAACATAAACATACAAAAATATATAAATGGCAATAATAAATAATAAATATTTAGTGTACACTTAGTCCCTTCCGCAGGATTTCCAGAAAATAAAATTATTAAAAATAATGGTAATAATGATAAAACAAAGTTAATTAAAACAAATAAACATTTAGCAATAGGAAAGATATATTTAGGAATATATACCTTATTTATTAGGCTAGAATTACCTAAAATAGAGATCATAGCACTATTTGTTGCTTCACTAAAATAATTAAATATTACTAAACCACTCATTAAATAAACTAAATAATTTACCCCTTCCATACTAAATTTAAACATATTAGAAAAGACAATAGCCATTACCATCATCATTAGTAAGGGGTACAATATGCTCCATAAAACACCTAAAACACTTCGTTTATATTTTATTTTGAAATCTCTTATTACTAATTGATTTAATAAAAAGCGATATTTTTTGACATTATAATATATTGATTTTAACATATTTTTAATCATCCTTTTCATTATTATTATAACAAATGCTATTTATACTGGCAAGAAGATTTAGCCATTTTTCTTGGATTGTTTTACTATCAAATTTTAAACTTGTAAGATAGGAATTTTGAGATAATTTTTCATATAATGAAGTATCAGTTATAATTTCAGTTAATGTTTTAACATATAGTTTAAAATCTCTATTAGGAATTAAATAACCATTATAAGCATTGTTTATTATTTCTTTAGCGCCATTTGCACTAGTAAATGCAAGACAAGGAATTTTATGAGCCATGGCTTCTAATAAAACTATTCCAAAAGATTCAGTGTAACTTGTCATAAGATAAACTTTACTTGTATTAAGTTCAGCATGGACTTCTTTAGGTGGTAAATATCCTTTTAAAAATATTTTTTGCTCTAGATTTAAACTTTTAATTTTAGTTATTAGTTGTTGTTTTAAAGGGCCATCGCCAATAATAGTTAAGTTGTAACTAGGATTTTCTTTAGAAAATAAATTAAAAATATCTATTAAATCTAAAAAGCCTTTTTCTTGGGATAGACGGCCAATCGCAATTAATTTGTTTTGAGGTTCATGTTTATAGGTAGATTCTATTTGAATACTATTAGGAATATATAGGCATTTAGGTTTTACTAAAGGAGTGTAAAAATCAGTTAATTCTTGGCTTACTAAAATAAAGTAGTCGAAATTTCTTACTGAGTTTATTGTTTTTTTTATGTAAGATGAATTATTTTGATGATGATTATGTTCCCAAGCGATTTTAGCTATATCTTTGTTAGCATACTTGCCAATTAATTTATTATGGAAAGCTCTAGTACTAATAATAATATCGGTTTTTAAATTTTTAAGTTCTTTTATTAATAAATGTTTCCTTAAATATAGTATTTTAAGACTTTTAAGTCCCTCTTTTAGAGTTTTAAATAACTTAAAAGAATGAAGATCTTTTAAAAATTCTTCTTTATTAGGACTTGTAGATAAAAGATATTTTACTTTAATATTTTGATTTAATATAAATGGCTCTTTTTTAAATTTATACGTGCTAATTATTTCAACTTCATAAAATAAACTTAAATAATTAGCTAATTCAGTTAGAGCTTTTTCGACACCGCCATAATTTAAATGAAGAGCAACAATAGTTATTTTTTTATTTTTCATGATCTACCTTTTTCTTTTTTCGATGCTCGAATAAAACATCTGTTTTTAAAACTAAAAAGATGAAAAAAAGCATCAAAATAATATATATAAATATGGCTTGTTTAGCGTCTCCTAAACAATATAAAATTGTAACAGTGGCAAAAAGAATGTTAACAACGTAAATTATTAAAATAGTTTTTTTAGCAGAAAATCTTTTTAATAGTTGATGATGAATATGCTCTTTATCAGGGGTGCCAATATTTTCTCCTTTTAACATTCGGCGAAAGATAGCTAAAATTGTATCAAGTATAGGGATTGATAAGATTAATAAAGGAACAATTAATGAAGTAATTGTAGCCATTTTGAAGCCTAAAAGAGAAATAACAGATAGCATAAAGCCTAAAAACATGCTTCCAGAATCACCCATAAAAATGCTGGCTGGGGGAAAATTGTGAACTAAAAAACCTAAGGTGGCACCAAGCATAATGACCGATAAAATTACATCTAAACCATTTAGCTGACTACTAATTAATGCAATAATAGAAATAGTTAAAAAATTTATAGAACACATGCCCGCGGCAAGACCATCTATTCCATCAATTAAGTTAATAGCATTAATTATTGCAACAATAAAGAGAATTGATATGCCCATGTTAATATACGTAGGAAAATTAAAATTTAAGCCTAGAAGAGAGATTTCATTAAAATAAGTTTGACCATAAATTACAACTATGCTAGCAGCAATAGTTTGAACAAGAAATTTGTAACGAGCAGGAATAGAATTAATATCATCAATAAAGCCTAACATAATTATAATAAAACTTCCTATTAAAATTGAAATCATTTGAGTAGTTATTTCACCATAAAGAATATAACCGATTAAAAAAGAGCCAAATATTGCAAGTCCACCTAATCTAGGAATAGGAATTTTATGAACTTTGCGATAATTTGGTTCATCAATAGCATTTACATGCTTAGCAATTTTTTTTGCTAAAAAAACTAAAACAAAGCTTGAGACTAGTGTTATTAATAATATTAGATATATAGAATGATTATTAACTTGCAAATCCATACTACTTACCTCCAGTTTTCTTTATTATATCAATTTTTTAGCCTTAATTAAAGTTTTTTTAATAATTTCAGTTTTCATCTAAAATAATTTATAAACCGATATGGAAGAGTAGCAATATTAATTAGTAATAAAATAATGGTGTTTTCTTTTATTTCTTCATAAGGTTCTAAGATTTTTTCGGTTTTAATAAATTTAGAAGTTTCTTCTAAGTCCTCTTCTGTTTTACCATATTGATTCATGAATATTGCCTCGATTAGAAAAGCAAGAATAAAGATAATAAAACTAAAATGAATAATATTAGAATTGTTAAGTAAGGCCCCAATTACGATAATAAGATAGGATAAAATAACCATAAAAGAAGTAAATTTATGAAAGTAAGCTATTTTATTTTTTTGATTATCTGTTTCTAAGGCAATATTAAGAGCAATAATTCCCGCATAAATATCTGTACCATCAAAAACTTCAGGAGATAATTTTATTACATTTCTTTCATAATTGTAATGGTCTAAGTATTTGCCTTTCTTTTTAATGATATGAGGCGGATTAGAACTTACCTTTTCACTTATTTTTTTGGCAATTTCAAAGCCAGATAACTTAGTTTTATTAGGGACGTTTTTTAACTCTTTGGCTAGATTTCTAACAATAAAATTAGAGATTACGATTATTAATAAAACAATAATAAAAAGTATTTCGATTAACAGATTCATTATTTTACCTCATAGGTAGTTCCTTCACGGGTGTCTTTTAAGATTATTCCTTGACGCGCTAGTTCATCTCTTATGGCATCAGAGGCCTCATAATCTTTATTTGATTTAGCAAGATTACGTTTAGCAATCATTTCTTTTATGTAGGTTTCATCTACTTTAGTGGTTTCTTTTTTAGTTAAATCTAGTGATAAAACTTGGTCAAAATATTTAATTATGCTTAATTTAGTCGCGTCGGTTGTATCTTCTTTTAATACATCATAAATTAAAGTTAAAGCATTGGCGGTGTTTAAGTCGTCACTTAAATATTCTTTAAATTTAGTTTCATAATTGTCTACAATTTCTTTATTAATGTTACCTTCAGAATTAAGACTTAAAACTTTACTTTTTAATTTTTGATAAGCATTTTGAGCGCCACTTAAAGCGTCCATACTAAAGGTAAGTTGTTT
>CANQHB010000013.1 GCA_947623755.1 uncultured Bacilli bacterium
GTAATAGTTTTAAATTCTTGATTTAAAACATCAGTATTATTTGTTTTAGTTTAAAAACTAAGGACTAATCTTGTATTCTAATTCTACTATATTTAGCCGTAACCAAATATATGAGTTTTAAAAGAATATTGGACGCACACCAGGAGTAGTGTTGTGCACGTTGTTGTTGTCGAGGTAGCCATCATTACGCACATTGAACACGTTAGCGTTGGTAGCGTTTCTCGGAGACATGTTATTATGCACAGATTAACCCATTAAATTATATCATAAAAAAAGATATTGTGGCAATTTTAAATACATGATTTAAAATATCAACATCATTTATTTAGATTTAGATAAATCATTGATTAATCTTGTATCCTAATTCTACTATATTAAGTCGTGACCGAATATGTGAGGTTAAAAAGGATATTGGACGCACACCAATGTTAGTGTTGTTCACGTTGTTGTTATTGAGGTTGCCATTAGTATTCACAAAGAACACTTGAGCATAAGTGCCATCAAAGTTACGCGGAAAAAAATTTTTACAACGTAATAGATTAACCATATTAATTATATCATAAAAAAAGATATTGTGGTAATTTTAAATGCAAGATTTAAAATATCAATATCTATATATTTAAGTAAAACTTGAGATTAATCTTGTATCCTAGTGCTTTTATATTTAGTCGTAACCAAAAATTTTAAGTTTAGAAGGATATTGGACGCACACCATTAGTGTTGTTCACGTTGTTCCAGTCGAGGTAGCCATTATTATTCACATTGAACACGTTAGCATAACCGTTGGTGTTCATGCTCCACGGAGACATTCGGGGTAGCATTTTTAGATTAACCATTATAAAGATTATAACATAAAAAATGATACTGTTGTAGCTTTAAATGCAAGATTTAAAACATCAGTATCAAATGTTTAAGTAAAACTTGGGATTAATCTTGTATCCTAGAGCTTTTATATTGAGCCTTAGCCAAATATTTTAAGTTTAAAAGGATATTGGACGCACACCACGAGTGTTGTTCACGTTGGTGTTGTTGAGGTTGCCATCAGTATTCACATAGAACACGTTAGCATTACCGCTGTTAAAGTTACGCGGAGACATTTCGGATATAATGCAGATTAACCCTTATTATTATAGCATTATTTGGATTCATTTAAAATCTTTTTTAAAAATTCACCGGTATAAGAGTTAGGAACTTTGGCAACTTGTTCCGGAGTACCGGTTGCAATAACTTCACCACCTAGTTTACCACCATCAGGGCCTAAATCAATAATATAATCGGCAACTTTAATGACATCGAGGTTATGTTCAATTACAATTACGGTATCACCATTATCGACAATGCGATTTAAGATTTTTAAAAGTTTTTTGATATCTTCACTATGAAGACCGGTAGTTGGTTCATCGAGAATAAAAATACTTTTGCCAGTCGGCTTTTTTTGCAGTTCTTTAGCTAATTTAACGCGACCAGCTTCACCACCGGATAAAGTAGGGGCTGGTTGGCCAAGTTTAATGTAGGATAGACCTACTTCTTCCATAACTTTTAATTTATTATAGACTTTAGGAATATTTTCAAAAAATTTTAAAGCTTCAGAAACACGCATATCTAAAACATCAGCAATATTTTTGTCTTTAAATTTTATAGCTAGGGTTTCTTTGTTATAACGCTTGCCCCCACAAACGTCGCATGGAACATAAACGTCTGGTAAAAAATGCATTTCGATTTTTTTTACTCCATCACCCCAACAGGCTTCACAACGACCACCTTTAACATTAAAGGAGAATCGGCCTTTATCATAGCCATGCATTTTGGCTTCTTTAGTATTGGTAAAGACATCACGGATATCGTCAAAGACACCTACATAGGTTGCAGGGTTACTTCTAGGCGTTCTACCGATGGCGTCTTGGGATATTTCGACCACTTTATCTAGTTCATCGATACCTTTTATTTCTTTACAAGCCCCCGGTATTTCTTTAGAACGATTAATTTTTACAGCTAAAGTTTTATAAAGAATTTCATTAATTAAGGTAGATTTACCAGAACCGGAAACACCCGTTACACATACAAATTTGCCTA
The DNA here is from genome assembly GCA_947623755.1 of uncultured Bacilli bacterium. Lineage (GTDB taxonomy): Bacteria > Bacillota_I > Bacilli_A > RF39 > UBA660 > Caccenecus. The sequence goes on from CANQHB010000013.1 coordinate 2,074, forward strand.
AAGGAATTTCAACATTGATATTTTTTAAGTTATTTTCGCTAGCTTTAACTATTTTTAGGGATTTACCATTACCTTTACGACGCTTTCTAGGGACTTCAATTTTTTCTTTACCACTTAAATAACGACCAGTAAGGGAATTTGGATTTTCCATAACTTCTTTGGGAGTACCAGCGGCGACAATTTTTCCGCCATATTCGCCAGCCCCAGGACCAATATCAACTAAAAAGTCACTCGCAAGCATGGTGTCGGTATCATGTTCTACAACAATTAAAGTATTACCTAAATCGCGCATTTCTTGTAAAGCTTTGATAAGTCTTTCATTATCTTTTTGATGAAGACCAATACTAGGTTCATCTAAAACATATAAAACTCCGGATAATTTAGAACCAATTTGGGTAGCAAGACGAATACGTTGGGCTTCACCACCGGATAAAGTACCAGCACTTCGAGATAGCGTTAAATAACTTAGACCAACATTAATTAGAAAGTCAAGTCGATTTAAAATTTCTTTAGTAACCAGACCACTTATTTCTTGTTGTTCTTGAGTTAGTTTTAATTTAGCTATAAAATCACGTAATTCTAAAATACTATAATTAGTTACTTCAAAGATATTTTTATTATTTATTTTAATAGCTAAAACCGAATCCATTAGTCTAGCACCATGACATTTAGGACAAGCTTGTTCTACCATTAAAGTTTCAAGCCATTCCCGGCGCCAAGAAGAAGTAGTTTCCATATAACGACGTTCAAGAGTATTTACAATACCTTCATAATAATCAGTTACATACCGGGTATTACCATTTTTAGAAATATATTTATAACTTATTTTATCTTTAGAGCCATAAAGAATAATATCAAGTTCTTTACGAGTAAAATCTTTTAAAGGTTTAGTAATATCAATTTTATATTGCTGGCAGACTGCTTCTAGTTCTACCATTTCAATATTATAACCGGGGGTTAAACTTTTGATGGCACCTTTGGCAATAGTTAAATCTTTATTAGGAATTAAAAGAGCTTCACTAATTTTTAATTTTGTACCAAGGCCTTTACATTCAGGACAAGCACCATAAGGGGCATTAAAAGAAAAAAGACGAGGTTCTAATTCCGGAATGGAAAAATTACAATGAGGACAAGCATAAGATTCACTCATTAATAATTCTTCACCATCGATAACATGAATCAAAACTTTACCTTGAGCTAGTTTAGTACTATTTTCAATAGCTTCAAAAATTCGGCCGCGTTCATCGGGATTAATAACAATTCGGTCAACTACAACTTCAATGTTGTCTTTGATATTTTTTTCGAGTTTTATTTCTTCATCAAGCGTATACATGGTGCCATTTACGCGAACTCTCGAATAACCATTTTTGCGTAAATCATCAAATAAATCTTTATGTTCACCTTTTTCCCCATGAACTACTGGGGCCATAATTTCAATTTTGGAACTTTCAGGAAAATTCATAACTTTATTGGTCATTTCTTCAATGGATTGTCTAGTTATAGGAATATGGTGGGTAGGGCAATAAGGAATACCAATCCGGGCAAATAAAAGACGTAAATAATCGTAGATTTCGGTAATAGTTCCAACTGTACTACGAGGGTTTTTGTTAGTAGTTTTTTGGTCGATAGAAATACTAGGACTTAAGCCTTCAATAGAGTCAACGTCTGGTTTTTCAGACATACCAATAAATTGTCTAGCATAGGCACTTAAACTTTCAACGTATCGTCTTTGACCTTCAGCAAAAATAGTGTCGAAAGCAAGAGAGGACTTTCCCGAACCAGAAACTCCGGTCATAACGATTAATTTGTTCTTAGGAAGTTCAATAGAAATATTTTTTAAATTGTTTTCGCGAGCCCCTTTAACGATTATTTTATCCATAATTATTACTCCTTTATATATAGTGTGGTTAATTACTTTTAATTTATCACCAAAACAAGTTTATTATAGCACACGAACATACGTCAGTCAACAGATTATTTTAATTTGACAAAATGGCTTTTTTGTGGTATCATATCACGCAAAACCAAGAGATATTTGGTTAAAGGGGGAATTTTTGATGTACGAAGATAAAAGTAGAACATTTAAAATTAATTGGAAATCATTTTTAATTAAAATGGCAATTTTATTAGTTGCAGTATTTATTTTTCTATGGTTGGTTTCAATAATTACTAAGAAAGATAATAAAGAATCAAATATTGGCACTAATTTAAAAGTTATGCAAGACGCCGCTTTAGAGTATTTTACAGGTTCAAAATTACCGGTTGCGTTAAACACTAAAAAGACAATTACTTTAAAAGAAATGATTGATTCAAAATTATTAGTGGAATTTAAAGACCAAAATGGTAAAGCTTGTAATATGAGTGATTCTTATGCAGAAGCGACCAAAGTTAGTGATGATGATTATACAATTAAAGTAAAACTAGTTTGTGGTAAAGAAAATGATTATGTTATTAATACGATAACAGTGGATAATATTATTACAGATAATACTAATACAGATACAAATACAGATAATAACAATGAAAATCAAGATATAATTGGGGATATTACGGATGCTAACAATGAGAATGTAAATAATAATAATACAAATACAAACCAAAATACTAGTAAACCAAGTACGAGTACCAGTACAAATAAAAAGCCAACAACAACAACGACAACAACTAAACCAAGTACGAGTACGAAACCTAGTACCAGTACCGGTTCAAGTAATACGCAAACTAACACTAATGCAAATACAACAACATGTCCTTATGGTAATAAAGAATATTATACTACCTATCCACTTTCTTATGTAATTAGTGGTAACTGTGCAGCAAGTAGAGAAGATTACTATAAATATGGAAATCAAGTTAGTGCGATTGGTAATAAAGAATATTTAAAACTTAGAGAAGAAATATCAGCATTAGGTTCAAGTACGGGAACTAGTTTATATGTAGATTCACCAATTTATGTGGGGGTTTATAATAAAGCTAATACCGGTTTAGTAGGATATCAAATTAAATATGTAGCTAAACAAAGATTAACTTATAGTACAAAAATAATTTATGAATATTATTTAGACCAAAATGGTAACCGAAAAGTGGTTATTGATAACAGAAGTAGTTTAAAAGTAGATAATAACAATACTAATAGTGGAACAAGTGCTAAAACTAACATAATTTTAAATACTAGTTCAAAAACTATGAATATTGGTGATACTTATAAATTAACCGCAACAGTAACTCCAGCTAGTAAAATTGTTAGTTGGAAATCAAGTGATACAAGTATTGCAACAGTGGGTTCGGATGGATTAGTAATTGCCAAAAAGAGTGGAACAGTATTAATTACGGCGTATGTTGGAAATGTTAATGTTTCGGCTAAAATTACAGTTTTAGACGTTCCAGTTAGAAGAGTAACTTTAAATGTTAGTTCAAGAACCTTAGAGGTGGGAGATACTTATAAGTTAAGAGCTACAATAAATCCAGATAGTGCAAGTAATAAAACAATTACGTGGAGTAGTGATAATACTAGTGTTGCTACCGTAAGTACCGACGGAACTGTAAGAGCTAGAAGAAGTGGGGTTGCTTATATTACCGCGACGGTGGATGGTGTTAGTGCAACCGCAAGAATTACAGTCGAAGAAGAAGATATTGCAGTTAGAAGTGTCGTAATTAATGACTCTGATTTAACTATCTTTTTAGGAGAATCTTATAGAATAAGTTATAGCATTAATCCTAGTGGTTCAGCTTATGGTAAGAAAATTTATTTTAGTACCTCTAATGCGAATGTAGCAACAATTGATACCAATGGCGTTATTAGAGCAGTTGGGACAGGAACAACAAGAATAACCGTTACTTGTGATGGGAAATCAGATTACATTTACGTAACAGTAAGTGAATTAGTATATTTAAGATAAATTAAAAAAATACCTACAAATGTAGATATTTTTTTTGCGAGTTGTGATATTCAAGGAGTGTATCTATAAAGAATTAAGATTTAATTTTCTTTTTTTCTTCTTGGCCCTCACCATTACCATAGATACAGGCTTCGATCATACTAATTACAACATTGTTAAAAGAGGTGTTGCATTTGTCGGCTATTTTTTCTACTTCTTTTAACAGCGAATCTTTAATATATAAAGATTTGTAACTAGCTGGATCTTTTTGCCTTGTTTGTCTTACAACAAAATCCATTTTCACACCTCATATATATTTTAATATGTTTTCAAAATATAATAAAGGGTAGATTTTTCTAATATATATTTCTAATAAGAAATTAAATATGTAAAATAATATAAATAGACTTGAACTTAAAAATAAAAGTCTGTTATAATAGCTTTAGGTGAGTATTATGAATTATAAATTTACTTCTAAAAGTGTTGAAGATACTTTAGAATTAGCCCAAAATATAGAAAGTGAGAAGTTTCCTGGCATGGTTATATGTCTTAATGGAGAACTAGGAAGTGGGAAAACGGTTTTTGTTAAAGGTTTTGCTAATGCGTTAGGAATTCAAGATAATATAACAAGTCCAACTTTTACAATTGTAAAGGAATATTTAAATGGAGAAGCACCATTATATCATATGGATGTATATAAATTAGACGAGAATCAAGAATTTGGAGTCGAAGACTATTTTAATAAAGATGGTGTTTGTATTTTGGAGTGGGCAGAATTAATTGAAGATAGACTACCAGAAGAAAGATTAGATATTTTATTTAAAATAGTTGATGAAAACACAAGAGTTTTAGTATTTAAACCGCATGGATTACAATACGAAGAACTTTGTGATGCAGTATTATAATTTCACTTTAAATAGTGGGGTTTTGTTTTCTAAGGAGTGATTTTATGTATTGTTTGTATATAGATACGCATTTTACGAATTTGGTTATAGCTTTATTATTAGATGGTAAAGTAATAGATAAAGAAGTGTTAGAAAGTAATAAACACTCAGAAAATACGATTAATTTAATTAAAGAAGTATTAGATAATAATAAAGTTAGTATAGATAATGTAAAGGAAATTATAGTTATTAATGGACCGGGTTCATTTACCGGAGTAAGAATTGGGGTAGTTGTTGCTAAAATCATGGGATATTGTAAAAATATACCTATTAAAGCTATTTCATTTTTACAAGCAGTTTCTTTAAATTATGATGAAGATGTAACTTTAGGAATAAAGGATAGAAATGGAGTTTTTGTGGGTTCTTTTAATCAAAAGCATGAACTTCAGGAGGATTATGTTTATTTAAGTAATAAAGAGATAGAGGGTTATCCTAAAGAAATTATTATGGAAGACTTTAGGGTAGATATTAAAAAAGTATATGAATTTTTAAAAGATAAAGAAGAGGTAAGTCCTCATTTATTGAAGCCTTTATATGTTAAAAAAATTGAGGTGCAAAATGCTTAGAAATGCAGTAGTGTATGATATTCCGAGAATTAATGAATTAGGAATGTTATTACATGATAATTTTAGCAATTTATTTAAAATAAATGAAATGTTAGAAGATGGGTATTCCAAAGTAATTGTCTATGAAAAAGATGATAAAATTGTGGGTTTTATTAGTGCGACGGTTTTATATGATACGTGTGATATTTTAAGTTTAGTGGTAGACCCCGAATATCGGCATAAAATGATTGCTTCTAATTTAATAACTTATTTAATAAGTGAATGTGGAGAAAGTTTAAAACTTATGACTTTAGAAGTAGCTAGTAAAAATACGGCGGCGATTAGTTTGTATGAGAAATTTGGGTTTGAAATAGTTTATACCCGAAAAAATTATTATAAAGATGATGATGCGTACCTTATGGCAAGAAAGAGTGAATAAGATGGATACATATATTTTAGCAATAGAATCATCATGTGATGAGACAAGTATGGCAGTAGTAAAAAATGGTAAAGAAGTGGTCGCGCTTACAATTGCGACTCAAATGGATACGCATGCTTTATATGGGGGAGTAGTTCCTGAAATAGCTAGCCGCATGCATACCGAGGCCATAACTTTGGTGTTAGAGGACGTTTTAAAAAAAGCTAATATGAAGATGGAAGATATGAACGCTATAGCTGTAGCATACGCCCCAGGACTTACTGGGAGTTTAATTGTGGGAATAGAGGCCGCTAAAACTTTAGCTTTAATTTATAATAAACCGCTTATTGCTGTAAATCATTTAATTGGGCATATTTATGCGAATAATATTGAAGATGAAATGGAATATCCAATGCTTGCTTTAATAGTTAGTGGAGGACATACTGAGCTTTTAGTCATGGAAGATGATTATACTTTTAGAAAATTAGGGGAAACTTTAGATGATGCCATAGGGGAATGCTATGACAAAGTGGCACGGGTGTTAGATTTAAAATATCCGGGAGGACCGAATGTAGAAAAACTAGCTTTGGAAGGGAGACATACTTATACTTTACCTAAACCAGTTATGGATGATACCTATAATTTTAGTTATAGTGGGCTTAAAAGTGCAATTATTAATTTAGTGCATAATGAGTCGCAAAGAGGAAACGAAATAAGACGAGCAGACTTAGCTAAATCTTTTCAAGAAGTAGCAATAGATGAACTCGTAAGAAAAGTAGAAAAAGCTTTAAAAGAAACTAAGATAAAAAGATTAGTTGTGGCTGGAGGAGTTTCAGCGAATAAATATTTAAAGGAAGAAATGCAAAAGTTGTGCGATAAGTATGAGGCTAAACTGTTAATTCCAAGACTGCTTTATTGTACAGATAATGCAGCAATGATAGGAGCTGCCGCATATCCCTTATATTTAAAGAAAGAATTTAGTGATTTTAGGCTTAATGCTTCTAGTAGTGGAGATATTTGTTAATATAGCCACTTTTTGTTTTTTTGGTGACAATTGACACCGATATTATTTTGTGTTATACTTTAATTACTTAAATTGAAAGGGGATATTTTGGATGAAAAATGAAAGTAGATAAGATAGCAGTAAAATTTTTTCTTGGTACTGTAAAAAGAGAAATAAATAAAGGAAATTGGCGCTTAGTTCCAAGAAATAATATACAATATGATGGGAAAACAGTTAACTATAAACAAGCTTTATTGGATTTAGGAATTGTTAATAAAAAACAAGTGGCTACTTATATTAGTAATTTAAATGTAGATGATTGCTTTGATATAAGTCCTGATAATAATTTAAAAAAAGATTATAATGATGATATGTATGAATTTATAACTTATGTTAATAATATTAAAACTTATGTAAAATTAACTATGGATAATTATGGTGTTGTGTGTATTTCATTTCATAAAAGTGATAGATAAAAGGAGTGATAAAAATGGAAAAAAATTATTGTTTTTTTTGTAAAGATTTAGTTACTTGTACAGAAAAAAAAGTGAAAGAAAATTACAGTTATCGAAATAAAAATTTTATGGTCGAAGAAACTAAAGTATATTGCTCTAAGTGTGGAAATGAAGTATGCCCTCTTGATTTGGATAATGACTTAGAAAATATTTATAACGGATATTTAAATTTATATGGATTATCATTGGACAGTTTTGAACAAATAAGAAATTCTTTGAATTTAAGTAAAGAAATGTTTGCTAATGGTCTTGGCTGGAACAAGAGAAGCATTATAAGATATGAAAATAGAGAGGTAATTCCTAGTGTAGAGTATTTGAATACTTATAAAAAATTAAAAGAAAATAAAGATTATTTTTTGGATATTCTTAGATTAAATAAAAATGCCATTGAAGAAGATATTTATTATAAAATAATTAATAAGATAGATTTAAATGTTGATTATAAATCAAGAAATGCTATTTTATATCTTTTAAATGGTTCAAGTTTATATTTAATGCAAATATTAAAATGTTTATTTGCTTGTGATTTTTTAAGTTATAAAAGTACTTCCCAATCAATTACTAAATTTAAGTATGCTAAATTACAGTATGGCCCGGTTGTTGATAAATATAAGACTATTTTTGATATAATGACAAGAAGTGGAGAGTTAAAGCTTGGGGATTTAATCTGGATAAATGGTGATATTAAAAATACCTATGAGATAAATGTAGAACCAGATTTAAAAGTTTTTGACGCTAAAGAAATTGAAATAATGGATGAGATTAAGAAAAAATTGCGTAAAAAAACCGCAAAAGAATTAAGTGATTGGTCACATGATTTTATAGGCTGGAAAGAAACGAAAATTGGAAAGATTATTGATTATGAAAAATATGCAAAATATTTTGAACTTTAACTCTTAATTAAGTGGGAAAATACTTGCAATTTTATATGGTTTATGGTATTATCATATATGCAAATTTATGTATTTGCATATAGTTTAGTGGGAGGGAAATGGGATTTGCCCTAGACCACTAACTCGAAGACAAATATTTTATAGGAGGTGTTTTCGTGGCAAAAGAAGTCGTAAAGAAAATTAAACTACAAATTGAAGCAGGAAAAGCTACCCCAGCTCCACCAGTTGGAACAGTTTTAGGACCAGCCGGAGTTAACTTACAAGAATTTTGTACTAAATTTAATGATGCAACAAGAGATAAAATGGGTGACGTAGTTCCTTGTGAAATTTCAGTTTATGATGATAGAAGCTTTGATTTCGTTTTAAAAACTCCACCGGCTGGATTCTTACTTAAGAAAGCCGCAAAGATTCAAAAAGGGTCTACTAAAGGAGCTAATGATATCGTGGCTACTATAACAAAAGAAGATTTAAGAAAAATTGCAGAGACTAAATTACCAGATTTAAATGCGTATGACGTTGAAGCTGCAATGAATATTATTGAAGGTACAGCACGAAATATGGGTATAGCAGTTAAAGGGGTTAATGATAAAGAATTAGCCGAACAAGCTGCTGAAGCGCGGAAAGAAGAAGCAGAACAAGCTAAGAGAGATGCGGAACTTGCCGAAATGGAAGCTGAAGCTAAAGAATTTAATGCTGAAGTACCTGTAATTGAAGAAGAAAAAGCAGAAGAAGAAACTGAAGAATAATTTTAAATAAAAAGAAATCCTAAAAAACCACAGATAGGAGGGAAATATTTTGAGTAAACACGGTAAAAAATATGTGGAAGCATCAAATAAAATTGACCGTAACAAATTATATAGCTTAGATGAAGCAGTTAAATTAGTTAAAGAAACTAGTGTTACGAAATTTGATAGTACAATTGAAGTAGCAATTAAATTAAATATTGATGCGAAAAAATCTGACCAAAATTTAAGAGGAAGTTTTGTACTTCCAAATGGAACAGGTAAATCGAAGAGAGTACTCGTTATCGCTAAAGGAGAAGCAGCAGCTAAAGCAAAAGAAGCGGGAGCTACCTATGTTGGTGATAAAGATATGCTTGATAAGATTGCAAAAGAAAACTGGTTTGACTTTGATGTAATTGTGGCAACCCCAGATATGATGCCAGAACTTGGTAAAATTGGCAAAGTTTTAGGACCTAAAGGTTTAATGCCTAACCCTAAGACCGGAACAGTTACTACTGACGTTGTAAAAGCTATAAATGATATTAATAAAGGTATGGTTGCTTATAAGAATGATAGTTTTGGTAATATTCATACTATTATCGGAAAAGCTTCATTTACTGAAAAAGCTTTAAAAGAAAACTTAAGTTATGTAGTAACAACTGTTGCGAAAGCTAAACCAGCAAGTGTTAAAGGTGTATATATAAATAGTATAACTCTTACTAGTACAATGGGTCCTGGTATTAAGTTAGATAAAAATACTTTTGACATTTAATTAATTTTATAATATAATACTAGTATTAGAAAAGCGAACCAAAGACAGTAGGGAGTTTTAGAACTTTAATAATCCTACCGAGGGGAGAAGAGTAAGAAATATTCATGCTTCCCTAAAGGAAGCTTTTTTGATAAATTTTATAAGGAGGAAATATGGCAAGTACTAAGGTTTTAGACGCTAAGAAAGCAATTGTTAGTGAAATAACTGAAAAACTTAAAAATAGTGAATCTGTTATTTTATTTGAATATCAAGGACTAACAGTTAGTGAAGTTAGTGAGCTAAGAAGAAAACTAAGAGATACTGAAGCAGAAGTTAGAGTTTATAAAAATACACTTTTAAAAAGAGCTTTAGATGATGCTAAGATTAGCTTAGATGGTTTCTTAGAAGGACCAAATGCAATTATGTTTGGTAAAAATTTACTTGAACCAATTAAAGTTATTACAGAATTTGCAAAAGACCATGATAAAATGAAAATTCAAGTAGGTATTATTAATGGTAATACAGCAGATTTAAAAGTAATAAATGAATATGCTTCTATTCCATCTTATGAAGGATTACTTACTATGCTTGCAGCAGGTATGATGGAACATGTAAGAAATTTAGCAATTGGTTTAAACTTATATGCCGAAAAATTAGAAAATTAGAAAGGAAAGATGTGAAATGGCAAAATTAACAAAAGAAGATTTTATTAGTGCTTTAAAAGAAATGACTATTCTTGAAGTAAAAGAATTAGTTGACGCAATGAAAGAAGAATTTGGAGTAGACCCTAGTGCAGTTGCAGTGGCTGCGGCTCCTCAAGCTGCTCAAGAAGATGCAGGTTCTGCGACTAAGACAGTAGTTCTTAAGAATGCTGGTGGAAACAAGATTGCAGTTATTAAGATTATTAAAGAAGTTACTGGTCTTGGTCTTGTTGAAGCTAAAGGTATCGCTGATAATGGTGGTAACTTAAAAGAAAATATCCCAGCTGAAGAAGCTGAAGCTTTAAAAGCACAACTTGAAGAAGCTGGCGCAGAAGTAGAATTAGCTTAATTAAAAATGCCTTAGGGCATTTTTTTTGTGGGTTTTTTAAGCCAAAAAAAATTTGAATTACTTCAAATTTTATAAAGTTTTAGCTTTTTCTAAAGAAGATTTTAGAGTGCTTTTAATTTCGGCTATTTCAGCTTTTTTAGCATCATTAAAAACAATAACTTCGGCATTAATTAAATAATTAGCAAATTCTAATAAATCATTTTCATTACATTTAGCATAAACACATCTTTGATAATCTAAATAGAAATTAGTATAAGCTTCAAAACTAAGAGTTTTATTAGTCATTAAAGCTTTGTTAATGCTTTTTATTTTGTCTTGATATCTATTATGTAAAATTTCTTCAGTAGTTAACATATTATCCCCTCTTTGCATGGTTAAATTATAGCATAAAGTAGAAATTAAGTCAAATTTAGGTTTTTAGCATTTTTTCTTATTGATTTTTTAAGTTATTATGGATATAATAAAAGTATAATAGGAGCGATATTATGGAAAATAGTGTGATTGATAAAAAAAAGATAAGCAAAGGCGATATTATTAAAATTATTGTTTTAGCAGTAATTATTGTTTGGATAATATGCTTTTTTATAGATTATTTTAGAGCTAGACAATCAAAAAATCCAATATTTTGTATTGCGGAAGAGACCAAAACTTATGATGATGGAACGGTTTATTCATGTACCGGACTTGGTTATAAAATGTATAGATATAATAGAACTAGTATTGGAACTAATTTAGAGTTTGGACCATTTTTTATAAGTGAAAGAACAAAATAGTTCTTTTTTAATTGCTAAATTATGAAGAACATTATATAATATTATTTAGGTGGTAAAAATGTTAAATAAAAAAGGTTGGGGACTACGGGAAATGTTAGTATTATCCGCGGTTTTAATTATATTTTTGATGGTAGCTATCTATTATATTTATCGCTTATATGGAGATTTAAATAGAGATTTAAATAATAATTATTATTATGATTTAGAAGCTAAATTAGAGGGGCAAGCAAGAGTATATATAGATGATTATTTAACGCAAGATTTAGATAATAATTATCTTACAATTACAAGAGGAAATCTTAGAAATTATAATTTAGACGTAGAACTTAAAGATAAAGATGGAAAAGCTTGTAGTGGTTATGTAAAAGCTAATAAAGATGAAATTAATGGTTATATAAAATGCGAAGATTATGAAACTGATGGTTATGAGAGTTGGAGAGAATAATGAAGAAAAAGAATAAAGTATTATTTGTTATTTGGGGTATTTTAGTGGTAGTGGTGGTTACCTTACTAACAATTTTGGGATTTATGCTTAAGAATATAAATAAAGAATACCGGGAAGTAGAAGATATTTTAAAAGAAAAAGCCGAAAAATATACTTCAGATAATTTTATGTATCCAGAGGAAGGTAAGACAATAATTGTCACAAAAGAAGAATTAATAGAAAAAGGTTATTTAGAAAAGTTAGAAAAAGATAAAGATACATGTGAGGGATACGTTGTAGTATCAACTAAAAAAGTAGTAAATTATAAAGCTTATATTAAATGTGGAAAGTACACGACTGATGGTTATATAAAAGAAAACAAATAAAAAAGTTGGAAGTTAGCTCCAACTTTTATTCTGTTCTTAAAGCTTCGACAGGGTCTTTTTTGCTAGCCATTTTCGCCGGGATTAAGCCCGCAATCATGGTTAAGGCAATACTAATGATGATAAGGATTAAGCCACCCATAAATGGTAGTTTAGAAATATTACCAATATTAGTTAAATGTTCAATAACAATATTTATCGGAATATTTAAAATAATTGTAACGACAATACCTAATATTCCGGCCGTTGCTCCAACAATAAGAGTTTCCGCATTAAAGACGCGAGAGATATCTTTTTTAGAAGCCCCAATAGCTCGTAATATACCAATTTCTTTAGTTCGTTCTAGGACAGAAATATAAGTGATAATCCCAATCATGATGGAAGAAACAACAAGAGAAATACTTACAAAAGCCATTAGAACATAACTAATAATATTAATAATATTGGAAGCTCCACTCATCATAACAGCAATAAAGTCTGTATAAGTTATTTGATTTTCTTCTTGATTGTTATTATTATAGTCTTTAATTAAATCATTTAAAGCTTCTTTAGAATCAAAATCTTTAGCATAGATATTAATAGTACTAGGATGGTTTAAATCAACAATACCTAATTTTTCTAAATTAGATTCATAGGTAGCCTCTGCACTTTCTTGATAGTTTTTCATAAGTTCAGTAAGCATTTCAGGATTAGTCGTGGCAAGGCTTTGTAAATAAGCAATTTCTTCAGGTTTTAGATTATTGATATTAAATTCTTCTTTCGAAAAAGCTTTGTTAGTAAAAATATTAATATCTTTATTATTTATTTGCTCTTTAGCAATAGGCGTTTCATTAATTTGGCCAATAACATATTTAGTTAAGTCGGAAGTATAAAGGATTTCACCATAAGCATTTCCGTTAGCTAGAGTATCTTCTTTAGGTCTAATAATTCCAACGACTTTTAATTCTAAAGCATTATCTAATAATTTAGTTAAAGCTTCTTTATCAGACCTAATATCAACCCATAAATTATTATACTTAGCATAGTAATCAGTATTTAATAAAACTTTATATTTTAAGTTTAATAATTCTTCATAAGTATAGGTTAGTTCGGGAAGTTCTTCTATTTTTTCACCTTTTAAAATGGCATTGTATTTATTAACTAAATCTTTACTATCTAAAAGGCCTAGGGAATAAAGAGTGTAGTCGCTTATTTCATTATTTTTATTAACCGCGATTACAATTTCATCATAATTAGTAGGAAGAGTACCCGCGATAACGTCATATTCATTTTTGATTAAGTTTCGATTGTCTAACATTTCACTAAAAGCATTATAAGAGCTCATGCCTCCACTAAATAAGTTACCCATTTCATTCATGGAACCCATGCCTACTTGGTCAATTATTTGGTCGGGATTTACTTGGACGTAGCCATCTTCATTTTCTTTGTAGATATTTAAGTCTAGATTGTAAGAATATTGAATATTATTGGCATATTTGGTAAATTCTTTTTGATTTTTTTCAATATATTCTTTAAATTTAGTTAAATTGTTGGTTTTAGCCCCATTACCCATAAGAGATAACATGTTATTAGTAACATTTAGAGAATGAATTTTGTTATCATTATAAGTATTATTGGTGTAATCTTCATTGGAAGCTGCCTCTAAAAGAGAAGCCGTATCCATGGTTTGTTCTTGCAAAATTATAGGATAGCTTGATAAAGTATCTTCCTCTACATTATCAATGTAGTTTTGCATACCACTAGATAGGGATAAAATAAGAGCAATACCAATAATGCCAATTGAACCCGCAAAAGCAGTAAGAATAGTCCGGCCTTTTTTAGTTAAAAGATTATTTAAACTGAGAGAAAGGGCTGTTAAAAAAGACATATTAGTCTTGCCTACTTTAGCAGTTTGTTCTTTGGTCTCTTGGGCCTTGTAGGGATTAGAGTCATCCGTTACAGCGCCATCTAAGAGTTTAATAATTCGAGTGGAATAATTTTCGGCTAACTCAGGATTATGGGTAACCATGATGACTAATTTTTCTTTAGATATTTCTTTTAGAAGTTCCATAATTTGGACACTAGTTTTAGTATCTAAGGCCCCGGTTGGCTCATCGGCTAGTAAAATATCGGGGTTACCGACTAAGGCTCTTGCAATAGCCACTCTTTGCATTTGGCCTCCACTCATTTGGTTTGGCTTTTTGTGCATTTG
>CANQHB010000014.1 GCA_947623755.1 uncultured Bacilli bacterium
ACGGCAACCGTAAATCCAAGTAATGCTACAAATAAGAAAGTAAAGTGGGAATCAAGTAATCCTAGTGTGGTTACAGTTGTTCAAGAAGATGGAAATATAGTTACTATAAAAGCTGTTGGCGAAGGAAAGGCAACAATTACAGTAACAACAGAAGATGGAAATTATAAAGCTGAGTGTGAGGTAACAGTAGAGGCGACATATGCAATAACATTTACAAAGTTAGTTCAGGCAACTGGAGCATCAAGTCAGTATGAAGTAACAGTAAAAAAAGATGGAACAACCTTTACAAGCTATAAACATATAGAACTTAAGGGTGGAACGTATCGTGTAACTCCAGGCCAAAAGGCATTTGATACATGGCTATCTGATAAACCAACAAGTGTAGTTTTAGTGTTAGCAGATGGGACAAGAGTAACAGTAACAGATATAACATATAACGAAAGAACTATAGAATAGAAAAGGAGTTTGGAATATGAAGAAAATAGTTAATATAATAAGTATAGCAGTAATAACCTTTTTAATGTTTATTGTCCCAAGTTATGCTCGAGAAATGACATTAACAGAATTGGGGGAAATGATAGATGAAAAAGGTGGTGTAAATGCATTTATAATAGGAGAATATGTATTTACATCAAATCATACATTAACAACTCAAGATATAATGGTAGCAGCTAGAAGTATAGACGGAATAATAGAAGCAGATGGGAAAGTAGGACCGGATGCAGTAAGTGGAGTAGAAGCACAACCAATATATGGAAAAATGTCTATTCAAAGAATAGAAAAAATATATAAAGGCGATGAAGAAGAATGGAGAGTTGCGCCTGAAGGAAATTTAGTAGGTACAACACAAATAAGTTCTGACAAAATTCAAGTTAAATATATTGATTATAATTATGTTAAAGAAGAAAGCAAGTTTACAGTAGATTTTGATAAAGTAAAAAATGATGTATATAAAACTAATTTAGAGTCAACATTTAATTATAAAACTGATGATATTGGTGACTTAGCTTTAAATGGTGATAAATTTACAGGAACAGTAAAAATTAAAAATGATATAAAAGGTTTTGCAGTAGAAGCTCAAACTAATTATTATTTGCCTTTTGTTATTTTAGTTCCAAATGCTACAAGTGCAACTACAATTGAAATAAAAGGAAATGGCATAACTAATGCTACGTATAGTAATTTTGATAAAACAGATACTGAAAAAGGAATAGCTGTTTTATGGGCTGTAAGTTCTAGTGCTAGTCCTAAAACCATAACTATTACAGTTGATTTAGACGGTGATGGAGAAGTTTATGGTGAAACTACAAAAGTTCTTGATTGGAGTGGCGTAAAATTTCAGAGCGTTTCAGAGGCTAAAATAAGCGAGAATATTCCTGAAGCAGATAACGAATATATGAAAGAAAACTGGGGTTATGTACTTCCAACTGGTGATAATAGACATTATACATTTACGAGGGAAGGTGAATCTACTACTTTCAAATTAAGTGGTATAATTGAACAACAACATATTAAAGAAAAAGTTTTTGGAGAAAGTGCAGAAAATGGATATTACTTCTTATTAAACTTAAATAAAACAGATGATATGTCAGAAATTCCTGATAGTGCAATTATAAAAATGAATAGTGAAAATGAAAAAACATTTAAAGGTAGCGATTTAGACGAAAATGGACTTTCTGTTTTAGTTAAATTAAATGATGATTGTAAGAAAAGTAGTAAATGTAATTTTACAGTTGAAATTGACTGGGATGGAAATGGTAATGATTATTCACCAATAGTTTATACTATTGATTATAGTGAAGTAACATTTGAAAAGGCTTCTTTATTTACTATTGATGGATTAGATAAGAGTAAAAAAGATTATTTTGATAATAATGAGTGGCTTAATAAAGAAGGATACCATACAGAAGTAAAATTAGACCAAGATAGAATTAATACTTATAAAGTGAGTGGTGTTCTTCCAATATTTGAAGATGAAGAATGGGAAGATGATAAACCTGAAACATTTGATAAAGAGCATGTACTTTATTATTTAGGCTTACTATTGAAATTAACTAACACTCCTGAAAATTTGGGGACAGAAGGTGCAATTAGTGAAAGTACAATAAAAGTTGAATTTTTCCATGATGAAACAGATGAAAGTAATTCTGTAGTTAAAGCCTATGATAGTAATTTTGATACTAGCAAAGAATTATATATATTAAAAGCTTTAAGAGCTACAAACGATGATGGTTCACGAGTTGAGCCAAAAGATAAATACTTTACAATTACAGTTGATTTAGATGGTGAAGGTAAAGAATATGCTGAATATACTATAACAATTGATTATAGTGAATTAAAATTCCAAGATTATTCTAAAGGAAGCTCAGAATTTGAAATATTAGATTATAGTAAATTAGATGAAGGTTCTGCAGAAAAAGCAGAATTAGATAATTATAAATTTAATAGTGATACAGTAAAAGAAGTAAAACTTAAAGAAAATACAGAACAACCGGATAATCATTATATTGAAGGTATTACTGGTTCAATTAAGCAACAAACTTTAGATGCAAAATCTGGGTTTAAGAATTTAGAAGGTTATTATGTTCCTATAAAAATTAAAGTACCAAAAGATGAAGATTGGTTTACTGAATATAATAATACTTGGACATTAGTTTTACATGATGAAGATGGTCAGGATAAAACATATACTCCAACTTCTACTGAACATGAACAAGGTTGGGTATTAGTTCTATTTAGAATTGATGATAAAAGTGGAGATAAGAAAATTAAGTATTCTATTGATTTTGATAGTGATGGAGATGCATTCTTACCATATGAATATGAAATTTCTTATGAAACTTTAAATTTTCAAACGGAAAATAAAATAACATTTGAATATTTTGATGAAAAAACTGGTAAAATTGTAAAACAAGAAGAAAAAACTTATCAGGGAGAAATAATTCCGACAACTTTAGCACCAAAATTTGAAGATAAAAATTATGCATATCATGATTTTGATTATTGGTATAAAGATAATAGTTCTACTGTTCCTTTTGAATTAGGGCAAGATGGGGCAACAACTGACGAAAATGAGGATATTACTTTAAAGGCTCATTGGACAATAAATACTGATAAATTTATTACTGATGTAGTTAATAATTTAAGTAGTGCAAGTGAGTTTAATGAAATATTTGATGTTGAAAAAGTGGACAATACAATTACATTTAATGTTAAAGATGCAACAGCTTTATTAAGTAAAATGAATGAAACCAATATTCCAGGAGCGATTGCTTATATTCTTCAAAGAGGTGAAGTAAAAGATATTACTCTTGCCTTTGGTGAGAAAAAGATAGTATTTAATAAAGAAGGAGCAACTGGTGGAGTTCAGGCAATTAATTTGGATGAAGAAGGCACTAATCTTAAGTCGCAAATTCAAGCTGGAGCTAAACAGTTATTTGAAACTGTATTATCTGATGCAGAAGAAACAATGACATTAAATAAAATGGCTGAAGAAAATAGAGAATATACTTTAACTATTGGAACTTTAGATGGTTCAGTTAAATTAGCTGATAAAGCTAATTCGGAATATACATTTAAATTTATGACAGAAACGGCTTATGTTAAGAGCGAAGCAGAATTAAATACAGCTTTAAAAAATTCAGCTGTAAAGCATATTAATATTACTCAAGGTTTTAATGTAGAGTCTACTGTTAATGTTGAAAGAAATGTAACTATAGATGGTAAAGATTTTGAGTTAACTGCAACAGGTTCACAACCAATATTTGATGTAAAATCTGCTAATGTTACTATTAATAATATCAAATTAAAAGATGCTAAAGATACAGCTATAGTTGTTACAACTGGAAAATTAACAGTTAATAAAGCTACTTTTACAGGTGCTGATTTAAAAGCTGGAATTGAAGTTAAAAATGGAGCATCATTAGTTGCATCAGAATTAACTTATGATGGTGAAACTTATGAAAAACCTGCAGTTAGAGCTGAGGCTAGTGCTACTGTTAAATTGACTGATAAAACTTCTGAAGATGCTTCAAAAGTTGAAAAATATAAAATAAATCGTGTTGATTCTGGTAATGACACAATAACAAAGGATACAGAATATAATTATTATAATTATTATAATGATACAAATAATTCAAAAATTTATAAAACACAATTAAATGATTTTGAAGCTGGTGCAAGACTTCAATATATAAAATATAATTATTATAATGAACAATTAAATGTTCCAACAATAGAAAGATATAGTAAGGGATTTACATACGAAGGTGAAACATATACATTATTTGGATTCTCTAAAAGTAGTGCATATAGTGTAATTGTTGATGGTGGAGAAGAACCACAAGCAGTTATAAAGAAAGATGAATTTAGAGTAACTTCTGATGATTTATATTGGGTGTCATTTAAGACAAAAATAGTTGATACTGCGGCTAAAGTTGGAAATGAGCAAGAATTTAAAGAGGCTCTTCAAAATGGTAAAAAAACAATATATATAACATCAAATATAAATATAAATTTAGATGCAGATGGTTTATCTAATATTACTAGAGATGTTTCAATTATAGGTCCATCAGATTCTAAAAATAGACCAACGATAACTGCTAAAAAAATAACAATTAGTGATAGTGCAAATGAAGTATTCTTTAATAGAGTAAATTTAAGTATATCTGCTGAAAATGGACAAGATTCACTAATTGAAGTTAATGGTAAGAAATTTACATTATGGCAAGCTGGCTTAGAGAATACAGGGGTAGAAGTAGATTATGCAATTAAATTAAATAATACAGCTACTGTTGCAGATATTAGATTTATGGGAATTGATTCCAAAGGATTTAGTTCAGAAAAATTAAAAAAGGGCTATATATATGTTAATGGTAAATTAGCTTCTGGTACAGAAATTTATAATAATAATTTTAAAGCATTGTCTGATAAAGAAAATGCAAGTGATATAACCATTAATGGTTTTGATGCTAGTGCAGCAACACTTACTGGAGATATATCTCCAACTATAAGAATAGCTTATAATTCTGATGGATTCAATAAATATGCTATAAGATTGGCTAAAACCGCTTCAAATCAAGAAGCAAACATAAAATATGAAGATAGCGGTAATACAAAAATAGGCATTGATTGGGAAGACAATAGCGATTTTAGTAAAATTAGTTTTTATGCTTATGCTTCTAAGGTATCAACAGAATATATTAAAGCTGATGGTATAACTAGTTCAACTGCTCCTACTGAAGGAAAAGGTATTAAATTTGTTTCACAATCAGTAGTAGTTAGTGATTAACTAAAAATAATATTAAGTAATGACGAAAAGAAAATATATAATAATTTTGATTTACTTATGAGAAAATTAATACAACAAACATTAAGTAAAAAATAAGGTGTAATGATTAACATTGCACCTTATTTAAAAACTTATAATAAGAGGTGAAGATGATGAGAAAAATATTACTAGTGATTATGTTAACTTTTTTAAGTTTTCCAATTGTGTCTTATGGATTAGCAACAAATTCTTCAAGTTATACAATTATTAGAATATATTTGTTGGCAAATGATAAATGTAAAGAGTGTGATGAAATTACAGAGTGGTTAGATGACTATAAGAAAGAAGATTATCGTATTAGTTGGGAATATGTTAAAGATAAAAATATAATTAAAGAATTTAAAAATACTTTAAATATAAAGAAGAATAAATTACCTTTAATAGTAATTGGTTCTAATTATTTTGAGGGCTTTGATAAAAAAGTAAAAGAGGATTTAACCGAAGCTATAAAAGAATATGAAAAGGTTGAAGATTATTGTGATTTAGGAACAAAGATTCAAAATAAAGAAGATACTAAAGATTGTTTAAAACAAAATGAAGGAATATATAAACAAAAAGAAAATAATTCTGTTTTAACCAATGTTATTATTGGGGGAATAGTTGTTCTAATTATTGGTGTTTTAGGTTTCTTTATTGGTAAGAAAAAAATATTTAATAGATTACAAAAGTAATCTATTTTTTATGAAAAAATAATGTAAACTAACAGCCTTTTTACAATCTTAATTGACATTTAGTTACTTTTAAAGGTATAATTACAATAAGTGATTGTTATGAAGGATAAAAAGTATTTTATAGATTTAGACTTATTAAGAGTACTAGCATGTATAGCTATTCTTTTATATCATGTAAATGTATTAAAAGGAGGATATTTAGCAGTCTGTACTTTCTTAGTTATGAGTGCTTATCTTTCATGTTTATCAGCTAAGCAAGAAGAACATTTTTCTGTTATAAATTATTATAAGAAAATATTTTTTAAAATTTATTTACCTTTATTAAGTGTAGTATTTATAACATTAGCTATTGTTTTATTAATACCTAATTTTAATTTAATAAGTTTAAAAAGAGAAGTAACTTCAATAATATTGGGTTATAATAATTTTTGGCAATTAGGGGCAAATTTAGATTATTTTGCAAGACATCTTAATTCTCCGTTTATGCATTTATGGTATATTGGGATACTTTTACAATTTGATTTAGTTTTTCCTTTTATTTATATAAGTTTAAAGAAAATAGGAGATAAATTTAAAAAGATAATACCTATAATAATATTGAGTGGTCTTACTATTTTAAGTACTATTTATTTTTATAGTAAAGGTTTAAATAGTAATATTATGACGGTATATTATAATACATTTACAAGATTATTTTCATTATTAGCGGGGGTTACTTTAGGTTTTATTCATATTTATTATGGTAATTTAATTTTTGATAAAATTAAACAAAGTAAATATGCAAAAGGGATATTTTATCTTTATCTATTAATATTAGGTTTATTATGGACTCTAATGGACGCTAATTCTAAATGGTTTTTATTAAGTATGGTATTAACTAGTTTTATATCTTTTAGATTAATTGACTATGGAACTATATCTGATAGTAAAGAACTTAAGACTTCAGGAAAAATATTAAATTTTTTGGCAAGTTTTAGTTATGAGGTATATTTAGTCCAATATCCTGTAATATTTTTAATGCAATATTTAAGTATGGAAAATTATATAAGAATAATGTTAATTATAATTATTACTTTAGTTGTTGCTTTTATTTTCCATTTGGCGCTTAGTTTTAAAAATGATAAATATAAAATATTAAGGTATTTATTAGGAAGTGGAGTTTTAGCTTTAACTGTATATGGAGGATATCAATATATTAAGTTAGAAGATTACACTAAAGAAATGCAAGATTTAGAAAAACAATTGGTAGAAAATCAAAAAATAATTGAAGAAAAACAAGCAGAGTATGCTTCAAAATTAAAAGAAGAAGAAGATAATTGGGCTTTAGTTATAGAAGATTTAGAAAATGGAGAAGAAGAATTAAAGGAAAAAGTTAAAAACTTAAGAGTAACTGGGGTAGGAGATTCCGTAATGCTTGGGGCTGTGACTAATTTATATGAGGCTTTTCCAAATGGATATTTTGATGCACAGATATCGCGAACAGCTTGGGTGGTAAATGATATATTAGTTGATATAAAAAATAAAGGAATGTTAGGGGATATAGTGGTTTTAAATTTAGGTGCTAATGGAGATTGTAGTGAAGCTTGTAAAGATAAAATAGTAAAAACAATTGGAGAGCGCGAAATATTTTGGATTAATGTAACTAATGACCAAGAAGTAAAAGTTAATGATAAATTACAAGCTTATGCTCAAAAATATGATAATGTCCATATTATTGATTGGAATAGTATTTCAAAGGGACATAAAGAATATTTTGTGGCGGATGGGATACACTTAACTAGTGCAGGAAGAAAAGCTTATACTAAGGCAATAAATGAGGCAATATATAATTTATATTTAGAGGAATATAATAAAGAAAAAGATATGATATTAAAGGAACATGAAGAAACATTAAAAAATAAAATAAGTTTTTATGGTAATGAATTATTGGTAAATGCTTTTGGTTATTTACAACAGGATTTTAGTGGGGCTGATTTTCATATTAAAAATGATTATAATTATGAAATGTTAATGGAAGATTTAGAAAAAGATATAAAGAATAATACTTTAAGTTATAATATAGTGATAGCTTTTGATAATAGAGTTGTTTTAGATCAAGAAAAGATTCAAAAAATATTAGATTTGTGTCATGATAATCAAGTTTATATAGTTGCTATGAATGAGTTTAAGGAGACGTTAACAGAAAATCAGGCAGTAATTATTGATTTTTTAGCGGAAATAAAAAATAATAAGGATTATTTAATGGCTGATAATATTCATCTTACCAATAAAGGTAATGAAGCTTTGGTAAATATCTTAAAAAGTCGAGTAAATAAAAAAACAGATACGTAAAAGTAATATCTGTTTTTTGTTGGGTTTAAGCTGCAGCGGCAGGTCCAGTAGGTCCTTGAGGAATTGTTAAATTTAAAGTATAGTTAGGGGCAGTTCCAGTTAATTCAGCGGCAGCGTCAGTTCCTGGAGCACCGGTTGTTACAGTTCCAATGGTAATTGTTGGAGTAGGAGCATCTGCGCCATCGGCTCCAGCAGGTCCGGTATCTCCAGTAGGACCAGTAGCTCCGGTAGGCCCTGTTGCTCCGGTAGGTCCGGTAGCACCGTCAGCTCCAGCGATACCAGCTATACCTTGTAATCCTTGAGGTCCAGTAGGACCAGTAGCTCCGGTTGGCCCTGTTGCTCCGGTAGGTCCGGTAGCACCATCAGTTCCAGCAATACCAGCTATACCTTGAAGTCCTTGAGGTCCAGTTGGTCCAGTTGCTCCGGTAGGGCCAGTAGCACCAGTAGGGCCAGTAGCGCCATCAGTTCCAGCGATACCAGCTATACCTTGAAGTCCTTGAGGACCGGTTGGACCAGTTGCACCAGTAGGCCCTGTTGCCCCAGTAGCACCGATAGTTCCGGCAATACCTGGAAGTCCTTGAGGTCCAGTAGGTCCTGTTGCTCCAGTAGGCCCGGTGGCTCCAGCAGGAATAGTAAAGTTTAAGATTGCATTAGAACTTGTACCAGTATTTATAACAGTAGGGGCTGAACCAGCTTCAGTTCCAGTAGTAGTTCCAACAGTTATAGTAGCTGCGGCAGGTCCGGTAGGTCCAGTTGGTCCCGTAGGTCCAAAACAGCAACATCCACCAGTAAAGGGATGTTGTTGTTGATAACAATTGATATAATTTTGAGCTTTTTGGATATTATTCAACTTTTTTTCTCCTTTCA
Source organism: uncultured Bacilli bacterium (assembly GCA_947623755.1). Lineage (GTDB taxonomy): Bacteria > Bacillota_I > Bacilli_A > RF39 > UBA660 > Caccenecus. The sequence goes on from CANQHB010000014.1 coordinate 9,199, forward strand.
ATTTAATATATGTTTTTAAAATATCCTTGTTTAAGGCAAAAAACTAGTTCTAGTGATATTTATTAAAGATATAATTTAGTAGGTGATGATTTTTTATGAATAAATACAAATTAGCAGTTTATGCAATAAGTAAAAATGAAGAAAAATTTGTCGAAAGATGGGTTAATTCCATGAAGGAAGCTGATGATATTTATGTATTAGATACAGGATCTACCGATAGGACAGTAGAAAAGTTACAAAGTTTAGGAGTGCATGTTAAAAAAGAGATAATAGAGCCATGGCGATTTGATGTAGCGCGAAATAAATCTTTAGAAATGGTGCCGAAAGATATAGATATATGCGTGTGTGTGGATTTAGATGAAGTATTTGAAGAAGGGTGGAGGCAAGCTTTTGAGGAAGCATGGAGTAAGGGTGCCGATAAATTAAAATATAATTATATTTGGAATTTTGATGAATACGGAAATCCCGCGACTACATTTTATATGGCTAAAGTTCATAAAAGAGAAGGGTATAAATGGGTTCATCCAGTTCATGAAGTCTTAAATGTTTTACCAAATGAAAGAGAAATATTAGTACCGAATATTACTTTAAAGCATTATCCTGATAATACAAAATCGCGGGGTAGTTATTTATCTTTATTAGAATTAAGTGTTAAAGAAGACCCTAGTGATGACCGAAATATGCATTATTTAGGAAGAGAATATATGTATTATGGAAAATGGAATGAAGCCATTGATACATTAATAAAACATTTAAGTTTACCTAAAGCTGTATGGAAAGCTGAAAGATGTGCCTCAATGCGTTTTATTTCTAGGTGTTATATAAGTTTAGGGCGAAGAAAAGAAGCGGAAATGTGGCTTAAAGAAGCAATAAAAGAAGAACCTAGAATGAGGGAAGGGTATGTCGAATTAGCTCAATTATATAGTGATGATAAAAAATATGATGAAGCTTATAAACTTTTAAAGGAAGCCCTTTTAATTAAAGAGAAAAAACCAATATATATTAATGAAGCTTTTTGTTGGAATGAATTTATTTATGAGCTTATTAGTAATGTTAGTTTTTATTTAGGGTATCTTCCAGAAAGTTTATATTATGCGAAAAAAGCTTTGGAAATTAATCCCAATGCCGATGATTTAAAGAAAAATTATGAAATTATAAATAATACTTTAAATAATAAGTAAAAAAATTTATTTTATATTAAAAAACTATTTATTTTATAAAAAAAATGTTGTAAAATTAGTTTATTAGAAGGAGTGTATATATGTTTTGCGAAAAGTGTGGTACCAAAAACAAGAAGGGTACAAAATTTTGTGAAAATTGTGGACATAAGTTTGAAATCGTCGAAGAAACAGAAGACGATGTAGAAGAGACTAAAACAGTAAAACCAGCAAAACCTAAGAAAGCAATGCCTAAAAAGAAAAAAATCTTATTAGGAATTGTGGCCGTAGTTATTGTGGGAGGGTGTATAGCTCTTTATATTTTACTTAATAATCCACTAAAAGTAGTTGAGGATAATATAGCTAGTTATTATTCTACGTATGAAGTTGGGGAGGAAAGTAGCTTAAAAGAACTAAAGGAAATCAAGAAAGTTATTAAAGATAACAAAAAGAATGATGAAACTTTAGACAAGATTAAAGATACGATTACCAAGGCCATTGATAGTTGGGTTAAAAACTTCAATGTAGAATATAAAAATGAAGACAAACTAGAAGATGCTTATGAAAAATTAACCGAAGCTATTAAAGATATCTATAATTATGATGATGATTATAGTGAGTATATGATTGATAAGAAACATTATCAAGAAATCATGTATGATTTAGCAGAACTTAGAGAATCTAAACTTAATTATTTAGAAGGTATGAGTTCTAAAGGTTCTAGTAGATATGGATATTTAAGTAAAGTTATTAAAGAAGATTCATACTACAAGAAAGCTCAAGATGAGATGAATAGCTATATTAAAGAAGAGTTAGAGTCTTATTTATCTAAAGCTAATAGTTATATTGATTTAGCTGAAGGAGCAACTAATGAAGAATTGCTAGAAGGTTATATTGAACAAATAGATTATTTAAAAGATAATACTTATTTAAATGGTATCGATATAACGAAGACTGAAGATTATACTAAGCTATATGATGCAGCAATAAGTAAATTAATGGAATTAGTTAAAACCGTTATTGCCGAAAAAGAAGCAGCTTTTGATTATAAAGGAGCATTAGATATAATTGAAGACGCTATGGACCCATTCTATAGTGATGAAGCAGAATACAAAGCTTTACAAGAATTAAAAGAAGAAGAAAATAAAAAAATGCCTGATGAATTAATTGATAAGTATGTTGTTGAATATCATTATGGCTGGGATAGTGATTACTATTATAAAGAAGATGGTAAATCTAAAGCCTCTGTATATTTTGAATTTGCAGGAGAGACTGCTTATAGAACTTATCGCTTAAATAATGAATATAAAAAATTAAGAGCGAAGTTAGTTGTAGGCCCTGATTGGCCAAGTAATTTTAGTGGTACAATCGTCATAAGTGCTAACGGAAAGGAACTATATAATAGTGGTAAGATTACTAAAACAACAGAATTTAACCCTAATATAGAGATTGATGTTACCAATGTTGATGATTTGAAAATAGAATTTGTGACAACTGATAAACCTACTGGTTGGGATGATTTCTATATTTACCTAGTTGAGCCATATTTATACAAATAGAAAAGGAGTGTGAGTAAAATGGCTGAAACAAAGAAAAGTGCAACAAAAGAAGTTGCAGTTGAAAAGAAATTCTGTACTAAATGCGGTAGAGAATTAAATGCTGGAGAAGTATGTAACTGCGAAGCAACAGCAAGTACGGGCGCAGACCCAATGGCATCATTTTTTAGTGGTTTTTTAGATACATTTAAAAGATTAATTAAAAAACCATATGAAACATTAAAAAGAGAAGTAGCAAAATCAAATGTTACTCAAGCAATCATTATGATTTTAATGGGAGCAATTAGTTTTGGTTTATTCTTAATGACAAGTATTAAATCTCTTTATGTTACAATTATGACTTTTGTTAGTCATGTAAGTCAAGTTGTAATGGTATCAGATGAATATACTAAATGGGGAGACTTAATGGAAGAGTTAATAGATTCTGAACAAGAATTTCCGCTATTTGCTCAATTCTTATTTGGTTTCTTAGCATTTATTGCGATTGCAGCCATAGTTATTCTTATAGCTGTAGCTATTGCTAAATACAAAAAGAATAATAACTTCGATGTTAAGAAAGGTTTAAGCTTATTTGCAGTTAGTAGTTTACCTGCAGCAGCAGCATTCTTAATCATGGCTGTTCTTGGATTATTTAATTCATTCTTTGTATTTGTAATTGCAATTATAATTGGAGTAGTCGCTGTACTTGCTTGCTTTGCAAACTTTGTTAGTGTTTATATGACTTATATAAATGATAACAACCCTAAAGACGTTTATACTTTAGCAGCTTTAATTGTTCTAATTGTTCTTGGTGTTGGTATATTTACTACCGTAGCTTGGAAGCCAATTGGAGCAGAAATTTCAAATGAACTAATTGAATTAAATGAATAAAATTAGTTTAGGCTATTGTATATTATAAAAATATATGATAATATAATCATGTAGGTGTAAAATCTACATTCCATACCAAAAAGTTATGATTTAAGTCATAGCTTTTTCTTTGGAATAAAAAAAGAAGAATAAATTTAATTTTGTTCTTCTTTATTATTTTGTTTGACTTGTCAAACAAAAAAACCACGTGTTTTACACGTGTGATTCGAAAAAGCGGTGGCGTAAGTAGTTTAGACATTTACTTCCCCTTTTGATATAATAAAATTGGTCAGTCAACCAAAATAAAAATCAAAAGGAGGAGTAAATGTCAAAAATAAAAAAACTTAAAACGGGGATAAATGTAGATGAAAGTTCCTTATCCCATACACGTTGGAATTGTATGTATCATGTAGTATTTATTCCAAAATATAGACGAAAAGCAATATATGGAAAATTGAGGAGGGATATAGGAACTTATTTAAGAAGATTGTGCGAGTATAAAGGAGTAGAGATAATAGAAGCACAGGCATGTATAGATCATATACACATGTTGATAAAAATACCACCTACACTAAATATATCACAATTTATGGGATATTTGAAGGGTAAAAGTGCATTAATGATTTTTGATAATCATGCAAATTTAAAATATAAATATGGTCAAAGAAGATTTTGGGCGAAAGGATATTATATAAGTACAGTAGGATTAAATAAACAAACAGTGAAGAAATATATTCAAGAACAAGAAATAGAAGATAGAATACAAGATTCAAAAAGTTTGAAAGAATATAAAGACCCTTTTCAAGGGTAGGTTAGAGTGACAAAGGCGGTTGGCTGACTAAAAAAGCCTCTATTTGAGAGGCCGCCAGTAATGAACCCTTATAGGGTTGCGTAAAAACTACGTCTTGAAGGCGTAGTTTTTATTTTGCAATTCTTTTACTTGCTCTAAAGATAAACCGGTAAGCTCTGATATGTCGGTTAGAGGCATATTTTTCTTAAGCATATTCTTGGCAATTGTTCTTCTTTCTTGTTCCATGCCATCTTCTTTGGCATCTTCTTTTAAAATCCAATCAGTCCAATCACTATATACTTTCTTAGTCTCTTCATCTAATACATAATCATCAATCCAATTATTAAGTTTCATTAATAACTCATCTCCTAAAGCAATTTTTTTTCTTTCTTCTTCACTTCTTGCTCCAATAAATTGTAACCATCTTCTGGTTCTATCAAATTCATTATATGGTAGCATTCTTGCTTTGTCAAGCAGGGATATCAGCTAAATTCCCAAATTAATTCGTCTAAATAAAAAAACAATCAGTTTTACCTAATTGTTATTAAGATATTTAGGTTCATCAGTTCGACCTAATAAGTAATCTGCGGATATATGATATTTTTTACATATTGTATATAAAAAGGGAGTGGCTATAAGATAACGGCCAACTTCATAGCCACTTATAACGGCTTTGGTAGTATTTAATAATTGAGCTAAATCATCTTGAATTAAATTATTTTCTTTTCTTAATGCTTTTAATCTAACTTTTATTTTTTCTTTATTGTATGATGGGGTTATATTAATTTTTTCGTTGGTTAAGCCTAAGGCATAATCTAAACTGGAATTGGTTATTTCACAAAAATTAATTAATCTTTTAATAGGAAAAATATCGTTGTTACTTTCCCACATAGCATAGCTAGTTCTGCTTACATGCATTAATTCGGCCATATTCGACTGGCTATATCCTAGGTTTGCACGTATTTTTTTAATATTTTCTGTATTAAACATATTTTTTCACCTGGTTTAATTTTCTCATTTTTAAATTTAATATAAAATATAGTGTCGGAAATACCATATTTTATATTGACTTTTAGGATAACAGAGTTTATAATTTTAGTATAAGTTAGAAATTTCTAATATGATTGATAAAAAGGAGTAAAGGAAAATGAAATTCGAAAAATTAAATTATGGAAAAGAAAAAAATAAACGCATGTTTCTTTATGGATTTATAGTATGTGCAATCTTTTTAGTTTTATTAAATATCATTATAAGTAAAGCATTATATCGAAGAACTGAAAGCGTTCAACTGGCAAATGGTACTGTAAATTATGAGCTAGCTGATATTGATATAGTGGCTGCTTATATAAGGGGAAAAGGTGAAAAGGAATATAAACAAACAGATGATATACCTAAAGAAGGCTACAAATTAAATAGAGAGGATAGCTATTGTACTAATCCAAATGATCCTAGTCCTATAAAGAATATTTTGAGTTTTAGCAATGGTAATTTAATAATAAATCTAACTAAAAAGGGAACTAAATGTTATTTGTTTTTTGAAGAGTTTTATCCGGCAGATGAAGTTTTAGCTAAATTAAATTTACAATCTCAGTCAAAAATATCTTCGGAATTTACTGGCCCAAGTTGCGATAGTAATGATGATAATAATGGATGTGGAGAATACAATATGAATCAAAATGGGTTATATGAATCTGAAGACGATGATGGATTAACATATTTTTTTAGGGGGAGTGTTAATAATAATTATTTGCAATTTGCTGGAAAAATGTGGCGAATTATTAGAATTAATGGTAATGGAAGTATAAGAATAATTTATGATGGTAATGGACATAAAAATGGGGAAATTACAACTGATAACATAGCAATATTGAAACAAAGATGGAGCATTCAAAATCAAATGGCTTACTTTGATAATATGTATGTTGGTTTAACTTGGACTGAGAATCAAGTAAGAGGTTATGAAGTGAAAAGTAATGTATATAATAGATTGATGGATTGGTATAGCACAAATTTAAAAGATTATGAAAAGCATATAGACAGAAATTCTGGTTTTTGTAATGATCGTCAACCGTCAAGTAGTAAAACGGTTATTGATAATAAGAATGGAATTGGAACGGAGCAAACTTACTATGGTGCTTATGTAAGATTGGCTGATTTGGAAGATGAAGTTGGAACAACTATGTATACTCCATCATTTAAATGTAGTAATGAAACTAATCATTATGCAGATGATTTATATACAGTTGAAGGTGCAAAAAAAAGTAATAAAACTAATGGAAATGAAAAATTATTGTATCCGATTGGTTTAATCACAGCAGATGAAGTATCTTTTGCCGGGGGCTTTTTTGGTTCTAATAATTATCGGTATTATTTATATAATGGGCAACATTATTGGACAATTTCACCATTTTGGATGACTGGGTCAGCAGCAATTTTTCAAATTAGAGATAATGGAGAATTAAATCGTAATAATACTTATGCTGAGTTTGGCATAAGACCGGTAGTTAATTTAAAGGCTGATACTATATTTGAATTTACAGATGATGAGACTAGAGGCACAATTGGAAATCCTTATGTAGTGGTTGATTAATAATTCTTGCCAGTATTGCTTTCTTATTCAAATATTGGCAAGATATGATTATCTTTTTTGTGGTGGAGCCAAGCTCTACCTCTTTTTAGTTTAATAATTGTTGATTAAATTAGAAAATAAAGGTATAATTATCATGGAGGTAATTAG